>NZ_MVAB01000001.1:2360000-2466624 GCF_002026305.1 Vagococcus martis
CCTGGCTATGTTGGTTACGAAGAAGGCGGCCAATTAACAGAGGCAGTAAGAAGAAGTCCATACACTATTGTTTTACTTGATGAAATTGAAAAAGCTCATCCAGATGTGTTTAACATTTTACTTCAAGTATTGGATGATGGCCGTTTGACTGACTCTAAAGGTCGTGTGGTTGACTTTAAAAACACTGTGTTAATCATGACAAGTAATATTGGGTCACAATTATTGCTTGATGGCGTAGATGAAGAAGGAAACGTATCAGAAAGTGCTAAAGAAGGCGTTCTTGAAATGTTACGTGGACACTTCAAACCAGAATTCTTAAACCGTATTGATGATACTATCTTGTTTAGTCCACTTAGTCTAGACAATGTTAAAGACATTATTGTTAAAATGACTGAAAGCTTAACAAGACGTTTAGCTCATCAAGATATTCAATTAACAATCTCTGATGAAGCGAAAACTTGGATTGCCGAACAAGCATATGATCCAATCTATGGTGCTCGTCCAATTAAACGTTTCTTAACGAAAGAAGTAGAAACACCTTTAGCTAAAGAAATCGTGGCAGGAAAAGTTGGACCAAAAACAGATGTGATGATTGAAATCGTTGATGGTAAACTAACATTTACTGCATTAAAAACAGAAGAGTAGTATAATATAAAGCAAAGATGCTAAGGTGTCTTTGCTTTTTTTAGTTTTAGGAGGAACGAGATGAAAAAGAAGAAACAGTTAATGGTCGCAGGCTTACTTAGTGTCATGGTGATTGTGTTATCTGGCTGCCAAGATATTATGAATTCATTTAAACAGTTTGAACAAAGTTTTAAGGGGTTAGAAATGACAGTGAGAACGTATGACGAGCAAAGTCAAGTCATGGATAAAGTACAAGGTAAATCAGTGAAGATTGAAAGAGATGATACCTTTGATACTGATGAAGACAGCAAAGACTCAAGTGTCATTCAAATCACTGTCGGACGTAATGAAATGCATCATGTTGGCTCATCAATGATTATCGAAGAAAAAGGCTTGACTAATATTTTTGATGAGTATGCTGACAAAGTGGATATCAATGACACAAAAAGAAGTGTGCCTATGATTAATTCAATGGTCAATGATTTTAGCAATTCATTTAAAGGAAAAGATAAAGTTATCTTAATCCGTAGTCAAAATGGAACACCATTAGCTACTTATGCTGGTAACAAAGTATCGATGTATTCAACAGATGTGCCAAAGAGTACGGGGATTTTAATTGACGGAAAATATTTGTTTATTTACCGATGTGACTACACAATTTATGATAAGGCACTGATTGATTAATAAAAGTTTGTTAAAGAAAGAAGTGATGAGGTTGTCTTCTTTCTTTTTTGGTATAAAATGTTCAAAAAAGATACTTAAAAAGGTGGTGTTTTTTGATGGATAAAGATGTTTCGATGATTAATACAGAAACTAGAGTAGCACTTTTTTATGGAAAGTTATTGCTTGAAAATAATTACGCAGTAGTAGAAGTGAGAGAGAAGTTAAAAAAATTATTGGATTTTATGGACTTAGATAATTATTCTATTTTTATGACGCAGACTGGTCTGGTGCTAATTAATCTAGATACAAATGAAGTGAAGATGATTAATGCAGCAAAAACCTCCTATAATTTTGAAAAAATTGGCAAAATGGAAGAAACCATTAAGTCGTTTTATGATAAAAAACTGTCTTTAGAAGATTTTTATAACGCGTTGCAACAAATTGATCGCAACACATATGCTTTTTCCAAGGTATTTCAACTTATCAGTGCAGGGGCTATATGTTCGTCAATGTTTGTGTTAATCAGTGGGTTATCAGCACAATTGATTGTGGCGTTTGGTGTTGGGGCACTAGCATATTATATTTATATGTTACTAGACACGTATATCGATGTTCAAATATTTTCTATTTTTGTTGCCTCCTGTTTTATTTCCATAACCGCAAACATTTTATTTAGTCACCAAGTCATCGATAGTAAATTTTCAATTTTTCTTGCATGTATAATGCCTTTTTTACCAGGAGCTTCATTAGTCAATTCAATTCGCTCGAGTATTCAAGGGGATTATATCACTGGTTTGGCTCAAGGTATTAGTACAATAAACACCGCAATAATGCTGACGTTACCGTTTATTTACTTATTATAATTTGAAGGAGTGAGTAGGTTGTTTACAAAAGTACTATTTAGTTTTTTTGTGAGTGCAGGCACTTCGGTACTAAATAATATAGAAAAACGATACATTGTGTTATGTGGTTTATGCGGAGCTTTAACAGCTTTTTTATATGATTTTTCAGAAAATTTTGTTAGTCCAGTTATGGCTTCGTTGATTTCTTGTTTTTTACTTGCCACAGTTTGCCAGTTTTTAAGTTTTAAAACAAAACGTCCAGATACAAGTTTTATTATCCCTGGTATCATGCCGGTTGTTCCAGGTTCATTAGTGTTTCGAGCATTTGATGCGTTAGCTGAGTCGAGTTATATGAAAGCACTCGATTATGGTACACAAGCCATAATGGTAGGGGTATCGATTGCATTAGCTCTTGTTTTTAATGAAACAATGACTACTCTTTTCATAAGTATTAAGCATAAAGCTATAAAGTAAGTAGAACGACTATTTCTTAAAAAGCTAGTATAATAGTAAAAAATTGCAAAACAACTTCTCAAATAATGAATATATGATACCATTATAGGTATAATGAATGAGGAGGATGTTATTATGGCAGTTCAAACATTTAAAACAGTAGCACAAAACACACAGGGCGTACAAGTTTCAGTGAAATCACGAGGTTTTGAGTTTGTATTAGACGAACCAAAAAATCTTGGTGGAAATGATACAGGGATGAATCCAGTGGAAGCGTTATTAGGATCATTAGGGGCTTGTAAAGTTATCGTAGCTAAAAGTTTTGCAGCTTACCATAAAATCAATCTTAAATCTATTCGAGTTGAAGTAGAAGGGGAGCTAGATACTGACGGATTTTCTGGTAAAAATCCAAATGCTAAAGTTGGTTTTTCAAAAATTGTATCAAACTTCTACATTGATGCAGACAACACAGACGAAGAAATCGCGGATTACGTGCGTTTTATCAACAAAACATGTCCAGTGGCTGACACAATTGAAAACGCTCCGGAAATGGAATCGTTTATTATTAAATAAATTTTTCACTAAACTAGTCTATATGGCTAGTTTTTTTATTTTCTCAAGCTTATTAGGATTAACAAATCGTGTAATCTTTGGTATAATGCGTATTGTGCTATGTAGAAGGGAGGAGTGAATTAATGGCAAATAATCAGTCAAACAATAAATATCGCTTATTATTAAAAGGATTTTTTGTTATTTATGTGATTGAATTAATTTGGTTTTTGTATTCTCAAATTATTAAACCACTGATGGATGGAAAAACTTTAAATATGGGCTCAGTCGAGCTAGCAATTTTATTGGCAGTTGCTCTTATTGTAGTATTAATCTTTTATATGTTGAAGAAATCGCGTAAAGTTAGCGGTATTGTGTTATCTATTTTTGGTGTTAGTTTAATTCTTTTTGGTATTCTTGCCCCACTGTTAGATGTGTATATACCGTTTCTATGGCATTTGTTCCATTAAACAAACAAACAAACGAAAGTGCAAAGTGAAGACTTTGTGCTTTTTATTTATTTAACGTTAAATTAGTGTTTTATCACTAGAGGTATGTTAAAATAAATAAAGTGAATTTAAAGGAATGATGAATGATGAATTTTTCAGATAAACGTAAACATTTTCGATTTCCTGCTTATGATGATGAGACAGGAGTCAAATTAAATAGACAACAACATTCAATAGATAATCCTAATCGTACCTCTGGAAGCTCACAAGCTGACAAAGTGATTTTAGATCCAGTTGAGATGGTATCAGAACCAAAGTATTTCGGTGAGGACGGATTACCTGAAATTGAAATTGAACGTGCTGAACCAACTCGTTTGGTGCAACAAAAAGTTGAAATCAAAAAACCAAAACAAGTCGTAACGCCAACACAAGCTATTCCTAAAAAGTCAGTAGACAAAAATGTAAGTTTAAATAGCGAAGATGTGGCGATTAAAAAAATGAATAACCAAGTCTACGCAGAACCGGTTGAACAAGAATATAAAGCACCACAATCATCTTTTTCAAATAAATTATACGAAACAGACCGAAATGGCCAAGCAAAGTATCGTAAAAAATACAATAGCCGCAAACCATTTGAATCATCGTATCATTTGCCAGGTGAGAATTCACAAGAGCTTTTTAAACCAAAATATATTCCTGCTTCTCTAATAGAGGATAAGGTAGAAAAAAAGAATGAAGTCGATTCTTCCCAATTGATTCAAGACTTGAGAAAAGCCTCAGAAGAAAATCTGCTATTGATGGATGAAATAGACCCAGTTGAAATGGTTGATGAAACATTGGCTAGTTCATCTAAGAAAAATAATCGACTAGAAAAATCGTTGTCAGGCATTATGAAAGATGAATCAAGTCAACACTTAGACAACTATTATTTTGACTAAGGGAATACTTACAAGAATCTAATGATTCAAGTAAGTATTTTTTATTGAATTGTTTTCTTAATTGTAAGATAATACATGTTAGTGATAATTAATGAATAGAGGAGTTTTTTTATGGAACTGCAACAAAACAAAATATACCATTTTGTCGGAATTAAAGGAACAGGGATGAGTGCCTTAGCTTTAATCTTGCATCAAAAAGGTTATAAAGTACAAGGTTCTGATATAGCAAAATATATTTTTACTCAGAGAGAACTTGAGTTAGCTAATATTACTATCGAGCCATTCCAAGAAGTAAATATTCAAGAAGATATGGTTGTTATTGCAGGAAACGCGTTTCCTGATAGTCATGTCGAAATAAAAGCAGCTCTAAAAAAAGGCTTGCCAGTGATTCGTTACCACAAATTTTTAGGTGAATTTATTAAACATTTTACAAGTATTGCTGTAACAGGTTCACATGGAAAAACAACTACAACAGGTTTACTATCTCATGTATTCTCTGGTATTGAACCGACAAGTTACTTAATCGGAGATGGAACTGGACACGGAGAACCAAATGCAAAATTTTTCTGTTTTGAAGCATGTGAGTACCGTCGTCATTTCTTAGCGTACTCACCAGATTATGCCATCATGACAAATATCGATTTTGATCACCCGGATTATTATCATGGCATTGAAGACGTATTTGATGCGTTTCAATCATTTGCTAATCAAGTCAAAAAAGGCATTATTGCGTTTGGAGATGATAAAAACTTACGTCGTTTGAAGACTAAGGCACCAATTTATTATTATGGTTTAAATGATACAGATGATTTCCAAGCAGTGAATATCGAAAGAACAACAGAAGGATCTTCTTTTGATGTGTTACATAAAGGTAGTAATATCGGTTCATTCAAAGTCCCTACTTATGGTGTTCATAATATTTTAAATGCGTTAAGTGTCATTGCAATTTCACATCTTGAAGGATTCGATATGACATTAGTCGCACAGGAGATGTTGACATTTGGTGGCGTGAAACGTCGTTTTAGTGAAAAACGTGTGTCTGACATGATTATCGTTGATGACTACGCGCATCATCCAGCTGAAATCAAAGTAACGATTGATGCAGCAAGACAAAAATACCCTGATAAAGAAATTATTGCAGTATTTCAACCGCACACTTTTACTAGGACTATTGCGTTACTGGATGAGTTTGCTGAATCCCTTGATCATGCAGACTATGTTTATTTATGTGATATCTTTGGATCAGCTAGAGAAGAAGCTGGCTCTGTTAAAATCGAAGACTTAGGCGTTAAAATTTCTAAAGGTGGCGATTTAATTACATTAGAAAATATGTCACCATTGCTTGACTACCAAGATGCTGTTGTCATTTTTATGGGAGCAGGAGACGTACAGAAATTTGAAGTGGCGTATGAAAGTTTATTAGGAAGCACACGTCCAAACACAATGTAGTTGGTGATGTTTTATAAATATGGTAAGATAACAAACGAAGGGAGAGATAGCCATCGACTCATCAAAAAACAAAATTAAAGCTATTACGGAATTTCATGAAGGTGAGATTTTAAGCATCACAGAAACGCTTGAAGATAGTCAGATATTACTCTATCTTGGGCTTACAAAAGATGCTAACCCATTGTTTATTCAAACAGAATTTGCCGAAGAAACGATTAATGATGCACCAATCGTCCCTAGTATTATGCTGATGGGAATTATATCAAGTAATATCTCAAAGCATTTACCAGGTCCTGGTTGGAATATCGTGAACGTGACGTTTAATCTACTTCGAAATGTGTATCACGGTGAAACACTGACGTTCCATTTTGAAATCATTAATATCGATGAATTAAAACGTACGATGACTCTTTCTGTTAAAGCTTACGATTATGACGATGAGCGGATTTTAAATTCAGTGGTTATTGTCGAACTTAATACAAAAGAGAAAGTGAGAGATGTCAATGGATCAACAACATCAGACAATTGAAAATACAACAGGCTTAGCGAAGTTTTATAGTAAAGTTTACGGCTATTTAGGATTAGGGTTAGGAATTAGTGCCTTGATTTCTTATCTAGTACTGAATGTATTTGCGGAATCTGTTTTACCAGTCATTTTTGGCAACCCATTATTATTTTGGGGTATGTGGATAGCACAACTTGTGTTGGTTGTCTATCTTGGGAAAAATGCGTTTAATGACTCTGCAAAATCATTAATTGGGTTTATTGCCTATTCAGCTTTAACAGGTGTCACTATTTCTGTTACCCTTGCTATGTATAACCAACAAGCAATCGTTCGTGCGTTTGTTACGACTGCGATTATGTTTGTGGGTATGTCATTACTTGGTGTGTTTATCAAAAAAGATTTAAGTGCGATTGGTCATGCTTTATATAGTTTAGTCATCGGAGTTATAATTGCGACGTTGATTAACATCTTCTTCTTGAAGAGTGCACCAGTTGATTACTTTATTTCATACTCAATGGTCGTGATTTTTTCTGGTTTAATTGCGTATGACAATCAAAAAATAAAATTAATCTATCAAGAAAACGGTGCGAAAACAGCATCAGGTTTAGCTGTGTACTGTGCATTAAGTTTATATCTTGATATCGTAAACTTATTCTTAGCATTAGTAAGAATTTTCGGTAGAGATTAAGCGTATTTAAGAAGTCCTTTATGGGGCTTCTTTTTTATCTGTTTATTTTTGTTATAGTTGACATAGAACAAAAATTGTTATACTATAACTATAACAAAGAGGTGATGAAATATGATAGAAATAGACACAGAGAGCTTAGTTCCAATATATAGCCAGTTAATATTTCAAATAAAACGAGCTATTGTCTTAGGTGATTTAACTCATGGGCAATCTATGCCAAGTGTTCGTTCATTAGCTGGTGATATTGGGGTGAATATGCACACCATCAATAAGGCGTATAAACTTTTAGTTGATGAAGGTGTGTTGGTACAGGAGAAAAAAGGATTTAAAGTAAGTGAAAAAGAAGTGATTCAAACAAGTGTTGAAAACTCTCAACAAATTCAGCAAAAAATTGATGAGCTATTAATTGATAGTTTAATATTTGGTATTGATCTTGATGCGCTCATGGAAACAAGATTATATGTCATGAAAGGATGTGACACAGATGATTTGGATGATTAGTTTATTGCTTTTATTTTTAGGTTTTTCCATGGCAATGACGCCATATATCGCGCAACGTGGGATTGTTTTTGGTGTAACAATGCCAGAAGAAAATGATGAGATAGCGAAGTTAAAGAAACACTATTTTTTACAAAATATGATTGTAACTGTAATATTTATTATTTTGTCTGTCGTGTTTGATAGAGGGTTTAAAGTAACAGACGAGGTACTGAGTATTTTAATGACTGTATTTATTTCGTGTCAAATTGTCTATGGTATTATGAGTTACTTTGTGTGCAATCGTCGTATGCTTCGCTTCAAAGAAAAAATGATTGCTGAAGGTTACCAACCTAATAAAAAAATGACACTTGATTTATCGTTCCGTGAAAATATGTCGATATTCCCAACGTGGATTTTAATTGCAATTCAATTAATTATTATCGCATTTGAAATAGTTATTACCATTAAAAACCAAGCAATTATTCCGGATAAAATTATCATCCAATGGGATTTTCAAGGCAATCCAACACGAATTGTTGATAAAACATGGTTAAATATTTATTCTGCACCTATTATTCAGCTAGTATTAGTATTTATATTAAGTTTCACTAATGAATCCTACAAACGTGGGAAACAACGTGTGATGGACAAGCAGTCAGTGAAATGGAGTCAGTCCTTTAGAAAGATGTCATCATACATGGGAGCAGTTATTGCCGTGTTAGTCCAAATCATGATGTTTGTCATCCAAATGACAAGTGTGGTTCCATTTCTAACTGAAAAAGCAATGACAAAAATATTAATGATTACCATTGGATTGATGCTTCTAGCTATTATAGGACTGATGGTTATATATGGACAAAGTGGGGCAAGATTAAATCAAGAAAGTGCAACACCAGCAAGTTACGATGATGATAAATATTGGAAATGGGGCATGTTTTATTTTAATCGGGAAGATCCATCCTTTTGGGTAGAAAAAAGAATGGGAATTGGTATGACGATTAATCTAGCAAACTGGAAAGCAGTTGTGTTTGTTGTGGCTCCTATTGTAGTTATACTGGTTATTACATTTTTTATAGGATAGAAAAAAGGCGCAATTTCAATCGAAATTTGCGTCTTTTTGTTTAATCTGAAAGAATTAGTTTTATGCCGAAAAATACTAAAATAGCACCAGCTGATTTATTGATTACATTTTGTGTGGTGTCTTTTTCAAAAACATGTCTAATGTGATTTAAAAGTAAGGTATACAGACCAAAAATAGTAAACGTCACGACAATGTATGTTAATCCGAGTACGCCAAAATGCCACCATGAGCTATTAGTCGCATCCACAAATTGCGGTAGAAAAGTTAAAAAGAACACGGCAATTTTAGGATTAAATAAATTTGTCACCAAACCTTGCAAGTAAAAGTTTGTTTTGGTTGGTTTAGCATCTGTCTGATTATTTGGTTGCTTGACTAGCAATGACTTAACACCTAAATAAATCAAGTAACAAGCTCCAATATATTTTACTAGAGAATAAAGGACGGCTGATTTGACCAGTAGAGCAGATAGGCCGATAATCGAAAGAAACGTGTGACACATCAGAGCGGAACACGTACCAAAGAGTGTTTTAAGTCCAGCTAGTTTTCCAAATTCTAGCGTGTTTTTGGTAATTAGGATATAATCAGGACCAGGAATGATAACTAAAACTAATGTGAGGAAAATAAAGTTTAGATAGTTGTTCATAAAATCACCTCAAAAGATATTTTATCTATCATATCAAATATTGAGTCAAAAGAATATGATTCAAATAAAAAGAACGTGGAGAAATAAAATGAAAAAGAAAACGATGGCACTTGTCATCATGATTGTTTTAGGCGTGTTTCTATTTATTTATACCAATTCAGATAGATCACTCCGATTCACAGTACTTATATATGGATTTCCAAAAGAAGCAATGACATCAGATATTGAATCTGTTTTTAAACATGACGAGAATACAACATATTATGTTTTAGACCCAACACCAGTTAGCAATCAAACTGGCCCAACCAATGCTTGGAAAGTGAAACGAGTTGGTCTATTTTACTTTGCCAGTTATTATGGGGCGTAATATTTAGAAATTATTATCGCAAACAAGATAATTAATTAAAAAATTAAGCAGCTAGACAAAAATAAAACCATCAACGATTTTTTAATTTCGCAATAGCACTCAAAATTTGATAGAATATTAAAAGAAGAACAGAAATGGAGTGTCATAATGGCGAAGAAAAAATTATTATTAGTCGATGGAAATAGTATTGCATTTAGAGGATTCTATGCGCTCTATCAATCATTGGAACGTTTCAAAAATAACAATGGCTTACATACAAACGCATTATATGCGGTGAATAATATGCTAGAAAATATTTTAACAAAAGAAGACCCAACACACGTATTAGTAGCATTTGATGCGGGGAAAACGACTTTTAGACACGCATTTTACGACGATTATAAAGCTGGACGAGCTAAAACACCGAGTGAATTTAAAGAACAAATGCCTTATTTAAGAGACTTAATTGAAGGTCTTGGGATGAAGCATTTTGAATTAGATAATTACGAAGCAGATGATATCATTGGAACACTTGCGACAAAATATGGCTCACAAGACGTAGATGTGGTTGTTTTATCTGGTGATAAAGATTTAACCCAATTAGCAAGTGAGTATACGACGGTTGATGTTACAGTAAAAGGTGTCAGTGAAATTGAAAGCTACACACCAGAACATATTATGGAAAAATATGGCTTAACTCCACCACAAATTGTTGACATGAAAGGTTTAGCTGGAGATCAGTCGGATAATATTCCAGGTGTGACTAAAATCGGTGAAAAAACCGCGATTAAGTTATTAAAAGAATACGGCACAGTTGAAGGCGTATATGAACATGTTGATGAGATGAAGAAAAGTAAGATGAAAGAAAATCTTATCAATGAAAAAGACATTGCCTTTTTAAGTAAACAATTAGCCACTATCGACACCAATGTACCACTTGATATGACACTAGATGATTTAGCTTATAACGGAAAAAATTTAGAAAAATTGATACCATTTTATAAAGAAATGGATTTTAATTCCTTTTTAGCAAAACTTGATACAAGCAATGTAGAAAGTGATTTAGTAGAGAAAGTTGCCATTAATTACGAAGTGATTTCTGAATTAACTGAAGACATGTTTGAATCAGATATGTCTTTATATGTTGAGATGTTGGGTGAAAACTATCATACCTCACCAATTGTGGGAATTGCGTTTGGTAACAAAGAAAAAGTACATGTGTCAGATGATAGTGAGTTATTGTCCTATCCATTGATGATTCAGTGGTTGGAAGACAATGAAAAAACTAAAAAAGTATTCGATGCAAAACGACAATATGTGGCATTAAATCGTTATGGCATTAAGCTCAATGATATCAAGTTTGATATGCTATTAGCAGCGTACTTAGCTGATTCGACAAATAACAGTGAAGACTTGGCTCAAATCGCTCATTTCTATGATTATTATGATGTCGATCGTGATGAAGTTATCTACGGAAAAGGAGCAAAAAAAGGTTTACCAGAATCTTCTGAGGTGTTTTATGAGCATTTAGCAAGAAAAGTGGTGGCGATTGACTCACTTTACGAGACAATCATGACCGATTTAGACGACAAAAATCAATCTGATTTATTTTATGATATTGAACTACCAATTGCACTTATTTTAGCTGGTATGGAGATTGAGGGCATTACGGTAAATGCGAGTCGTTTACAAGAAATGAAAGGTGAATTTGCTGAGCGACTTAGCGAAATTGAACAAACAATCTATAACTTAGCTGGCGAAGAATTTAATATCAATTCACCAAAACAATTAGGTGTGATTTTGTTTGAAAAAATGGGACTGCCTGTTATTAAAAAAACAAAAACAGGTTATTCAACCGCTGTTGATGTGTTAGAAAAATTACAAGGTGAGTCACCTATTATAGATAGTATTTTATCTTATCGTCAATTAGCAAAAATCCAGTCAACATATGTGGAAGGTTTACTGAAAGTTATTTTTGAAGACAATAAAATCCATACTAGATACATCCAAACATTAACACAAACTGGGCGGTTAAGTTCTGTGGACCCTAACTTACAAAATATTCCAATCCGATTAGAAGAAGGCCGTAAAATTCGTCAAGCCTTTGTTCCACGAAAAACAGGTTGGAAATTATTTGCATCTGATTATTCTCAAATTGAATTACGTGTGTTAGCAGCGATTTCAGATGATGAGCATTTAAAAGAAGCATTTATCGAAGGGATGGATATCCATTCTAGTACAGCCATGCGTGTATTTGGTATTGAAAAAGCAAAAGACGTCGATAGTAATATGAGACGTCAAGCAAAAGCCGTAAACTTTGGGATTGTGTATGGTATTAGTGACTATGGTTTATCACAAAATTTAGGCATTACACGAAAAGAAGCTCAAGAGTTTATTGATAGATATTTTGCCATGTATCCAGGGGTTAAAAAATACATGGAAGACATTGTTCGTGAGGCAAAAGACAAAGGGTACGTTGAAACGTTGTATCATCGCCGTCGTTACTTACCTGATATCAATGCTAGAAACTTTAATTTGCGTTCATTTGCTGAAAGAACGGCGATTAATACACCAATTCAAGGAAGTGCTGCTGATATCTTGAAGATTGCGATGATTAAGATTAACAAACGTCTTAAAGAAGAAAACATGCAAGCCACCATGCTGTTACAAGTACACGATGAGTTAGTATTTGAAGCACCAGAAGAAGAAATTCCAGCTTTACAAAAATTAGTTGAAGACACAATGAACCATGCTGTTGAATTATCTGTGCCACTAAGAGCAGATAGTAGTTATGGCGACACATGGTATGATGCAAAATAACTTAAAGGGGTAGAACCAATGCCTGAATTACCAGAAGTTGAGACGGTCAGAAAAGGCCTTGTCCAACTTGTTAAAGATAAAGAAATAAACAATGTGATTGTTGACTGGGGAAAAATTGTCGAGTCTCCTGAAGTAGATGATTTTATTCATACACTGGTTGGTCAAAAAATATTAGACGTTGACCGACGAGGAAAATTTCTAATATTTAAACTAAGTCAAAATGATATGATTAGCCATTTGAGAATGGAAGGAAAGTTTGAATATCATAATCAAACAGACGACATTCAAAAACACACGCATGTCCGTTTTCAATTTACTGATGGGACAGAGTTGCGCTATTTAGATGTCAGAAAATTTGGTCGTTTATCACTTGAGCCAAAAGGTCTTGGTGAAGAGTATAAAGGAATTAAAAAACTTGGACCTGAGCCAGTGGTACCAGATTTTGATTTAGAAGTATTTAGAAAGCAACTAAAGAAAAAACATCGTGCAATTAAGCCTTTGTTACTCGATCAAACGCTTGTGACAGGGTTAGGAAATATTTATGTAGACGAAGCATTGTATCAGTCATGTATTCACCCAGAACAAGTCGCTTCGCAATTAACCAAAACAGAAGTTGATACGCTACATGCAGCGATTATCGACGTACTTGCTACAGCTGTTGAAGCTGGTGGTACGACGATTCGAACATATAAAAATGCCTTAGGAGATGCTGGACATTTCCAAGTGTATTTATCGGCATACGGCAAGCAAGGGGAACCTTGTAAGCGATGTGGTCACTCAATCGAAAAAATAAAAGTTGCCCAACGAGGTACGCATTTTTGTCCAGTTTGTCAAGTCACTCACGATTAGGAGGATGAGCATGACGTATTTATTAGGCTTAACAGGAGGCATTGCTTCCGGAAAATCAACCGTTACGCAAATGTTTAGATCAAAAAATATTCCAGTTATTGACGCAGATATTGTTGCAAGAGAAGTCGTTAAACCAGGAAAACCAGGATTAGAAAAGATTGTGTCACACTTTGGTAAAGATGTGTTGTTAGAAGACGGCACGTTAGATCGAAAAAAATTAGGAACGATTATTTTTAATGATGATGCCAAACGAGCATTACTCAATCATATTTTGTCTGATGAGATTCGTACGCGTATTTTGGAAATGATTGAACTTTGTAAAAAATCTGATCCGTCACTCATCGTGCTTGATATTCCCCTTTTATATGAAGGTGGTTATGACGAAATGGTGGATGATGTTATGGTTTGCTATGTACCAAGAGACATTCAGTTAAAACGTTTGATGACACGTGATCATCTCAAAGAAAATGATGCAATTAAGCGAGTTGACAGCCAAATGAGCCTAGAAGAAAAAAAATCACGGGCTGATGTGGTGATTGATAATAGTGGACGAATAGATGAAACGCTGAAACAAGTACAAACTTGGTTTGATACATTTATAAAAGAAAAATCACCTGAATAATCTTTTCAGGTGATTTCTTTTTTATTTTGTTGCGTTGTTTTTTCGTTTATATAAACCAAACGTTAAAACAAAACTGATTAGCATAATGATTGATGCAATACCAATTGTTTTGACTACACTATTAGTAAAGTTGTTGTCTAATTTTTTAACGATATCATTTTGGATATCTTTTGTTAAGTGCAACTCTTCTGGATTAGATTGTTTTAATACTCTAATAGAAGAACCGGCACTACCAATAACACTTGATTCAAGTGATTTTTGGACTTGTGTTGGTAATCCAACATTATCTAAAGTATGTGGGATATCATGTTGTAATTGTAAGCCAAAAATTGTTCCGATAATTGCAATCCCTAAAGCAGAACCGATTTGACGAACAGTAGATTGGATACTTGATCCTTGACCAGATTGAGCAGGTGGCACGTCTTTTAAGACAATAGAGGTTAATTGGGCAGAAGCAAAACCTAACCCAATACCATAAACCACTAACCAGACAATAATCCAAGTTAAGCCATTATTTGGGTCAACTGTTTTAAAGAATCCAAAAAACCCAAGTGTTTCAAGGAATAAACCAAGTGAGACAACAAATGATGCGGACGTTTTCTCAACGATAAATGACGCCATCCCACCAGCTAAAAAGGCTCCAAGCCCCATCATCGCTAAAATTGCTCCTGATTTAATTGGACTTAATGTTAAGATGTTTTGTAAGAATAAAGGCAATAGGAATAATAAGCCGGATTCACCAATTGCCACAATCCCAGCAATCGTATTTCCCAATGAAAAACTTTTAAATCTGAATAAAGATAAATCAAGTAAATGAGATTTTTTATTTTTAATCAAATGAGCTTCCCAAACTAAGAATAATGCAAAGAAAAGAGCTCCTACAACAAGTAATGTTGGGATAATGGATAAGTTAAAGAGTGTTGGGTGATCGCCTTTTACATGCCACCAACCATAATTACGGCCTTCAATAATACCAAATACCAATAAAATTAAGCCGATAGTTGATAAAATAAATCCAATAAAGTCAAACCCACTTGTCATTTTTTCGCCATAAGTTTCTGGTAAATATTTTAATGACGCTAAAATAATAAATAACCCAATTGGTAAATTAATCCAGAAAATCCAATGCCATGTCATGTAAGTGGTGAAATAACCACCAAGTAATGGCCCAATTGCTGCCATACCAGAAATCACAGAACCCCATACGGCAAAAGCGACAATCCGATCTTTACCGAAAAAGAGCGAATTAACAGCGGATAATGTGGTTGGAAGAACTGTTGCTCCACCTAAACCTTGTATTGAACGGGCTGCTAACATAAAGGTGATATCTTTAGAGAAACTTGCCATAATAGATCCTACTAAAAAGATGGCAATCCCTATAATCAACATTTTTTTTCGTCCGAAATTATCGGCGATGCGTCCCATTGTAATCAAAAGGGAAGAAAAAATTAAAGAATAAAGCGTGATAATCCACTCAGCATCGGTAAAGGATAATTTTAAATCTTTCATAATAACTGGAATAGATACATTGACGATTGTTCCGTCAATAACCACTAATGAAACAGATAAGGCTAAAATCGCTAATGCCCACCATTTGTGTTTCACTGTTTTTGGTTGTACTGCTGTTGTGTCTGTCACTTAAAACACCTCACTTAAATTTTTATTACGACTGTATCTTACACCTAAAGTGACAATCTGTCACACGATACGCGAGAAAATCAAACTTTTTTTACATGTGACTTAAAAATTGCTTTTTTTTTAATAAAAAAATTCATGAATAGTCATAAAATATCTGGAAAAGGGTCGGGAAAGGGTGATGAATACTTGAGTTAGGAGTTTCTACAAAATTCTTTATCTATACCAATAGTAGTATTACATGTTATAATAGTCCTACTATTTAGTCTATCAAGACGTCTTTAAAGAAGAGGTGAAAAGAAATGCAATGTCCAAGATGTCACTATAGTGGATCGCGAGTGGTAGATAGTCGTCCAGCAGATGATAATCGTGCTATTAGACGTAGGAGAGAATGTGAAGATTGTGGCTTTCGTTTTACAACGTTTGAACGCATCGAAGTATCACCATTGCTTGTAGTAAAGAAGAATGGTGCAAGAGAAGAGTTTAATCGTGAGAAAATATTAAGAGGCTTAGTCCGTTCGGCGGAAAAACGTCCAGTGTCAATGGATCAAATGGAGCAAGTTGTTGAGAAAGTTGAAAATAGGATTCGAAGTATCGGGGAAAACGAAGTCTCAACGAATTTGATTGGTGAATATGTGATGGAAGAATTAGTCAACCTTGATGAGATAGCTTATATTAGGTTTGCCAGTGTCTACCGTCAGTTTAAAGATATGAGTGTGTTTTTGAAAGAGTTACAAGAAATTATTGATAAAGAGCAAGTAGATTAATAGATAGAGAAAGTGATGTGAGAATAGGTGACTAAAACACAGCCCCATTTAAAGCCTAAAGATACATTTGAGGTACATTACTGTAGCTTGTTAAATGGAGAAGATACACGTGTTTTAAACCTACTGTATCAACCAATTGTTGGTGGTAATGCGTTAGTGTTGTATCATAATTTAATCATTAACAAAGACAGTTTTAAAAAACCAACCAGGCATTTTATTTTACAAGATATGATGAATAACGGGCTTCAAGAATTGTATCAAGCAAGAACTAGACTTGAGGCAATTGGGTTATTAAAAACATATGTCCGAAAAAAAGATGAGGGGTATCATTATATCTACTCACTTGAAAATATATTATCGCCACAAGTTTTTTTATCTGATGAGACACTATGTTTGTTGTTATTAGATAGAGTAGGTGAAGAGCGATTTAATTACCTAGTTGAATTATTTAAACCGGAAAAACTTGAGTTATCTGAATATACAGATGTAACGAGTAGTTATGTTGATGTATTTCATATTGCATCAGAACGTTTGGTACAAGCCAACGAACTCTTATCAGATACCACGCAACAAATGAAAGAAGCACCTGTTGGTAAAAAACCTGAAATAGAGCCAAAAACATTTGATTGGGATTTTTTCTTTGATAGTTTGGCAGGATTAAATATCGATGAATCATTCTTAGTTAATGAGTTTAAACCAATTATTTTAACGGTTCATGGGTTATATGGCATTAATGAACTTGATATGATTCATCATGTGAAGTATTGTTTGGACTATGTGACTAATCAAGTTGATGTCAAAGAGTTTAAGAGACGTATCTATAAGACGTACCATCAAGCTAAAAAGCCAACTGGACAAAATACGGTACAAGCTCAACCAACGACATATAGTGACGAACAACTTAGCCGACATAAAAACGATTTGAAACATCAAGGATTCACTCAACAAGAGATTGATGTTATCGTCTCTTGTGAGAAGATTCCCCCACTTGTTTTTTTGAAATCAATTAAAGATCAGAAAAACGGGTTTGTCTCACAGAATGAACGGTGGACGATAGAAAACTTGAAGAAACAGTCAAACTTACCTGTTGAGGTTATTAACATGTTGATACACTATTGTTTAGTTGTTTTAGATAATTCGTCTTTAAACCAAAATATGGTAAATACTATAGCCAATGACTGGTCACAGAATAAGATTACAACGGCATCTGCAGCACTCATTCAAGTCAAGAACTTTAAAAAAGAGTCTGAAAATAAAAAAGTGAAGAAAACGTATAATCGAAACTACACAAAACAACCTGCTAGAAAAGAAACCTTACCAGAATGGGCAAGTAGTGCTACTGTGAGAAAAGAAACACCTTTAGCAGGAGATGAGTTGAAGCAACTAGAGGCGCAACTCAAACAATTTAATCAAGGTGGTGGATCATCGTGAAACACATAAACCAGCATTTAAATCGAACGGTGAATAATCAAAATATTAACGAGCGATTAATTCAACTGATGGAAGTTGTGCAAAAAGATAAAGATGTACAAGAATTTATCGCATCAAATAGAGAGTATTTATCTGACGAAGATATTTTAAAAAGCTCAGCAAAACTTTATGAATATGTAAAAGAAAAAGAAAAATTTTTAGCCAATGATGCTTCTATGATTGCACCTGGCTATGAACCGAAATTGTTTTTAAATCATCACTTTATTGATGTAACGTATGTACCGACAGAAGAATTGATTCGCAAAAAAGAATACGAAACAGTTCGTAATAGGGTAAATGCCATTTCCATGCCTAAAGACATTAAAGAGGCTTCCTTGGATTCGTTCAATATTACCTCTGAACGAAAAGAAGCATTAAGTGCGTCTATTACATTTATGAATGATTATCTAGACAATCCGAAAGAATTTCATCAAGGGTTATATTTGTATGGAACGTTTGGCGTCGGAAAAACGTATTTATTAGGTGCGATTGCAAATAGTTTAGCAATCAAAGGCGTGAAGAGCACAATTTTACATTTCCCAACGTTTTGTGTGGAAATGAAACAATCAATCAAAGATGACAGTGTGGCTTCTAAGCTAGATAGTGTAAAAAAAACACCTATCTTAATGTTAGATGATATTGGAGCAGATTCAATGAGTACATGGATAAGAGACGATATACTGGGTGTTATCTTACAGTACCGTATGCAAGAAAAATTACCAACGTTTTTCTCATCTAATCTAGACATGAAACAACTCGAAGAAGAGCATCTACGCTTCTCACAAAAAGGAGACGATGAGCCGCTTAAAGCTAAGAGGATTATGGAACGAATCAAGTACCTCTCAAAACAAATCACAATGATTGGTGAGAACCGTCGTTTAGATAACGAGTTTTAACGTCAGTCTGTTATCAAAAACTGATTGACAAAGGAATTACAGACTAGTATAATTATTTTTGTTGCTTAAGGAGTGATAGAATGAAGTGGGCATTATCAGAACTAAATAAGTTTCGTGGAAGTCAAGTTGATTTTGAAGAAACGATTGATTTAAACGCCTCTTTAAAACAAAGAGAACCATCTATTATTGATATTTCTCCGATTAAAGTAAATGGGTTTTTAAAAGTTGATGAGTTAGGTTATTACGCTCATATGACGGTTGAAACCATTCTTACTGTACCATCATCTCGTTCACTTGAACCTGTTGAGTTGCCACTAGACCTCATCATTGATGAAGAGTATATGACACCAAGACAGTATGATGCATTGAAAGATGTACCAGAAGATGATAAAAACTTGATAATTGTATTGGAAAAAGACTTGATTGATTTAACAGAAGCAATTGAAGATTTTATCCTACTAAATTTACCATTACAAGTTTTAACAGAAGAAGAAAAGCAATCAACAGAATTACCAAAAGGAGACTTTTGGCAAGTTGTTTCAGAAGATGATATCATCGAAGAGTTAGAAACTGAAACACAATCAACCATTGATCCTCGTCTTGCTAAATTATCTGACTTTTTCAAGGAAGATGAGCAGTAGGATTGGAATATATGTGACTTGTCACGTATTTAAGTTAGTAGGGAGGTGTATCTAAATGGCAGTACCAAAAAGAAAAACGTCAAAAGCTCGTAAAAATAGACGTCGTACTCATTACAAATTGTCTGCACCAGGTTTAACAGCTTGTAGCAACTGTGGTGAAATGAGAAAATCTCATCATGTGTGCCCTTCATGTGGTCATTATGATGGAAAAGACGTTATGACTAAAGAAGCATAATTTACATTTTTAATAGAAAATGTAAAACCGTTAGACTAACCATGGAGTCTAACGGTTTTTTGTTTTTCTTAAACCAAAATTAACTTTGCTTTCTGTCCCTGATTTAATTCGTTTGATGTTATCTTTGTGACGTACAATAATAAATAACGTAATCGCCACAGCAAGTGTGGTTAATAACCAGTTTTGTTCTGCTAAAATAAATGGTGCATAAATTGGTAATAATATAGTAGAAATCGTAATAATAATGGCACTAATCATACTAGATAAACTCACAGTACTCGTTAAAAATAAGAATAGAACAAACAGACTAGCTGAATAGATAAAAAATGTTGGTGAATAGGCTAATAACATCCCAGCACTTGTCGCGACAGCTTTGCCACCTTTGAAATGGCCAAATATTGGGAACGTATGTCCAAGAATAGCTGCAACACCAAACCACAATGGGTCAATTGATAAACCAAACCACATTGGTAAACAAGTTGCCACCGTTCCTTTAAGTATATCCATAAATAAAACGGCTGTTCCGGCACGTTTTCCCAGTACACGGAAAGTATTAGTCGTTCCAGTGTTACCACTACCAAACTCTCTAATATCTTTATGATAAAACATCTTGCCAATCCAAACTCCTGATTGTATCGAGCCTAACAAGTAGGCTAATATAAATAACGAAATAGTTTTCACGTTGTATCCTCCTTAAAGTCAGTCATTATTTTACCATGAAATATACGAGTGAACAATTGAGAGAGGCACTTTAAAGGAAGTAAATAGCAAATTTTGTTATAATTGACGTATAAAATAGGGAGGTCATTATTATGGCATATAAAGATTTAGGCGACAAAAAAGTAAAAGAGATTTTAACTAATGCAAAGACTATCGCAGTTGTTGGTCTAAGTGATAATCCTGAAAAAACAAGTTACCGCGTAGCAGAAGTGATGCAACATGCTGGATATAAGATTATTCCAGTTAATCCAATGAAAGAGGGGAAAACAATTTTAGGTGAAAAAGTCTATCCTTCTATTGAATCAGTTGATCAACCAATTGATATTGTTGATGTCTTTAGACCAAGTTCAGCTTTAGTAGATGTCGCAAAAGATTTTTTAACATCAGATGCACCCGTTTTTTGGGCACAATTAGGGATCGAAAATGATGAAGCAGCTGACCTTTTATATGATAATGGTATAACAGATGTTATCATGAATCGGTGTATTAAAATCGAATTGCAAAAGTAATCAACAAGTGCAAAATTGCACTTGTTTTTTTAATCTTCCTTTAACCGTAAATTTAGTGTAAAAAACAGGTAAAACATTCGTTTTTAAGACGAATTTTAATAAATGTAATTGCTTTTATATTGTTAAATGCTATAATTTAAGAGTGTTCAAGTATATGAATACAGACGATTAAAAGGAGGAACAAGTGTTGTTTAAAAAAGTTTTGAAGTATACAGGTCTAGTTGCGTTGGTAGCAACATTAGGCGCATGTGGTAGCGATTCTGCTAAAGATAAAGGTAGCGAATCAAGTAAAGGTAAGGATGACAAAACAATTGAAACATTATCAGTTGGTTTTGTCCCATCAAGAGATCCAGAGGAAATTGTTTCAGCAACAGAACCTCTGAAAGAATTAATGCAAAAAGAGTTAAAAGAACAAGGATACGATGTTAAAAAAATCGATATCACTGTTGGAACTAACTTTGAAGCTGTTGGTGAGTCACTAGATTCAGGTACACTTGATATTGGTTTTATTCCAGGTGGTACATATGTATTATATGATGAAGGGGCAGAACCTATCTTAACTGCAACACGTGCTGGATTATCAATCGACTCAGACGAAGCAAAAGTTTGGAATGAAAACAAACCAACTGAGCCAACTGACAAACAAGTTGATTCTTACCGTGCATTAATGATTGCTGGACCATCTTCAAAAGGCCAAGCAGTTGCTGATAAAGTAAATAAAGGTGAAAAAGTATCATGGGATGATTTAAATAATCTTTCATGGAGTGTGATGAGTTCATCTTCTCCAGCTGGTTATATTTATCCAAGTCTATGGTTAAACGAAAACTACGACAAAAAAATCACTGATTTAAAAAATATCGTTCAATCAGATTCTTACGGTAGTGCCTTTGCTCGTTTAGCTTCAGGTCAAGTTGATGTGGTATTAACTTATGCTGATGCTCGTCGTGACAATGAAGAAAACTGGAAAAAAGAGTTTGGTCGCGATAAATCTATCTGGGATGAAACAAACGTTATTGGCGTAACACCAGCTATTTATAACGATACTATCTCAGTAAGTAAAAACTCAAAAACAATGACAGATGATTTGAAAAAAGCGTTACAAAAATCATTTATCAACATCGCTAAAACAGATGAAGGTAAAAAAGTTATTGGAATTTACAGCCACGAAGGTTATGTAGAAGCAAATCCAAAAGACTATGATAACGAACGCAAAGCACAAAAATTAGTGCAAGATGCTAAATAAATACAAGAAAAACGAAACGTCAAACTGCGATCATCTCTTTTGATGATGGCAGTTTGTTTTTAGAAAGGATTTTAAGATGATAAAGTTTGATAATGTCCAAATGGTTTATCCAAATGGTTATGTGGGGTTAAAAGATATTAATTTAGAAATTGAACAAGGTGAGTTTGTGGCAATCATCGGACTATCAGGAGCAGGTAAATCAACTTTGATTCGTTGTGTCAATCGTATGCATGACATTTCAAGTGGGACTCTGATGGTGAATGATACAAACGTTGGTAAAATAAAAGGGAAAGAAATTAGAGAATTTCGTCGTAAAATTGGGATGATTTTTCAATCATTTAATTTAATCACACGTGCGACTGTGTTAAAGAACGTCATGATTTCATCAGTTCCAGAGTTACCATGGTGGAGACGTGTATTTGGTATTTTCCCAGAAGACGTCAAAGTGACAGCACTAGAGGCTCTTGATAACGTTGGGATTTTAGACAAAGCATTTGTCAGAGTGGATCAACTATCTGGTGGGCAACAACAACGTGTGGCCTTAGCTAGAACACTAGCAAGTCATCCTGAAGTTATTTTAGCCGATGAACCAGTTGCCGCACTTGACCCTGTCACAGCGAAAACAGTTATGGATGATTTTAAACGTATCAACAAAGACTTAGATATTTCTGTATTGATTAATATTCACCATGTTGATTTGGCATTAGAATATGCTGATCGAGTCATTGGGATTAAAGAAGGACAAATCGTCTACGATGGTCCATCAGAAGACGTGACGGAAGAAGTATTATCAACCATTTATGATGGGGATAAGAAAGGAGAGTAATCATGCGTAAAAAAACGATCACTTTGCCGAATGGAAAACAAGTCGTTCAAAAAGCATCTTACACTCCGCTTATTGTGTTATTAGTTCTTATCTTTATGTATATTTCTATTCAAGTAACGCAGTTTAACTTCACGCAATTAATAACTCGTGGCGATCAGTTTTTTGTGATGCTAAAAGCTATGTTTCCACCTAAAATGGACTTTTTAAGTAAAGTATGGACACCACTTTTTGACACAATCAAAATGTCACTCTTAGGGTCACTTATTGGAGCAATTTTGGCTGTTCCATTTGCTATATTGGCTTCTAATAATATTGTAAAAAATCGCTTTGTTTCTTCTTTATTCAAACTGATTTTAAGTTTTTTAAGAACATTACCAACAATCGTTATCGCGTTAATCGCCACTTTCGTATTTGGTCTTGGAACAATGGCAGGAACTGTTGCTATTTTCATCTTTACGATTTCATATGTAGGAAAGCTAACTTACGAACAAATCGAAGCACTGGATATGTCGACATTTGAAGCACTTGAATCGATGGGACTAACTCGTTTACAAGCCTTTCGTTATAGTGTGATTCCAGCTATTTTACCATCTTATCTATCGACTTCTTTGTTTAACTTCGAAGGAAACTTACGATATGCCTCAATTTTAGGGTATGTTGGAGCCGGTGGTTTAGGTATCTTGCTGAATGAACAGTTGGGTTGGCGTGACTATGGAAACGTTGGAACGATTCTAGTAGTATTAGTTATCTCTGTTGGAATCATCGAAACAATCAGCGAATTTTTCCGTAAAAAATTACAATAGAAAAGGAAGACATATATGAATGAACGTATTTTAACTGAATTAAACAAAGAACCAAATAAGACAAAGCAATACGTTATCTTAGTAGCTGTCTTGCTTGGGGCGTTTATCTGGTCGTTGTCAGCGTTAAATTTTAATGCGATGGACGAAGGTGGCGGAAAAATCGCTGCAAACATTCTTAAAGGAATTGTCCAACCAGACACAAATTTACTATTTAACGGCACGAAACAAGGTGTGCCTTACTTATTATTTGAAACAATCTGTATTGCTTTTTTAGGAACGATTTTCGGGGCGATTTTATCCATCCCGATTGCCTTTTTAATGGCACCAAGTATCATGCCAAAACCAGTTTATCTATTCATGAGAGCTTTTGTTGTCGTGCTTAGAACAATTCCAGCTTTAGTGTATGGGTTAATGTTTATCCGTGTAACGGGACCTGGTCCATTTGCCGGTGTTATGACGATGTCTTTAACGTCAATAGGGATGGTTTCAAAACTGTATGTTGATGTGATTGAAGAAATTGATACAGGGATTTTAGAATCAATGGACTCTTTTGGCTGTACAACATTTGAAAAAATTCGTTTTGGTATTATTCCGCAGTTAATTGCAAACTTTACCTCAATAACAATTTACCGTTTTGATATGAACTTACGTGACGCCACAATTTTAGGGTTAGTAGGAGCTGGAGGTATCGGTGCACCACTTATTTTCGCGATGAATTCATATCGTTGGCACCAAGTAGGGTCTATCTTAATTGGCTTAATCGTGTTAATCTTAATTGTCGAAGTGATATCAAATTATTTGAGAGGAAAATTAGTCAATGGATAAGATTACAATTCTTTCTACTAGTGATACACATGGTTATTTGTACCCGACAGATTTTCGTGCTATCAATCAAGATTTGCCTTTTGGACTATCCAAAGCTGTCACAGCTATTAAAAAAGAACAAGATGCAAAAGACAGTACTGTTGTACTAATCGACAATGGGGACTTTTTACAAGGCTCACCAATGAGTTACTATCTTTCAAAACAAAAGAATAGTAAACAAGTCGCTGATATGATGAATTCAGTTGACTATGATGTCGGCGTTCTTGGTAACCATGAGTTTAATTATGGGGTTGAGTACTTACTTGATACAGTGAGTCAACTGAACTACCCAATCGTTTGTGCCAATATTTTGAATGACAAAAATGAGCCACTAACAGGGCAAGCATATGTGATTTTAGAAAAAAATGGGTTAAAAATTGCCGTTCTAGGACTGACAACACCTTATATTCCAAATTGGGAGCAACCTGAAACCATAAAAGGTCTGACCTTTTTATCTGCTCTTGATACAGCGAAGCAATACGTGCCGAAACTTAAAGAGGAAGCAGATATTGTCATTGTGAGTTATCATGGCGGTTTTGAAAAAGATTTGCAGACTGGTGAAGCAACTGAAAACTTAACAGGGGAAAACGAAGGCTATGATATCGTGACCCAAGTTGAGGGGATTGATGCGTTTGTTACTGGGCATCAACACCGAGTGATTGCAGAAAAAGTAAATAACACACCTGTGACTCAACCAGGCGACAAAGCCAAACATGTTGGGAAAATGACATTGATGGTAGATGAGCATAAACAAGTGACAGATTCAAAAGCTGAGCTATTATCTATGACTGACTATGTGGCTGATAAAGAAATCGTCGATAAGTTTAAACCAGTTTTAGATACTGTCGAAAATTGGTTGGATCAACCACTTGGACACATTGAAGGTGATATGACGATTAATGATCCGATGAGTGTGCGAATTAATGGGCATGCCTATATCGAATTCATTCAAGACGTGCAGATGGATGCGACAGGCGTTGATATCTCTGGTACAGCATTGTTTGATAATGACAGTAAAGGATTCCAGTCTGATGTGACCATGCGTGATATCGTGACAAATTATATTTATCCGAATACTTTAGCTGTGTTAACTGTTTCAGGGCAAGATTTGAAAGATGCACTTGAACAAAGTGCGGAGTATTTTGCTCTTAATGAGGATGACGAAATTGTCGTGAGTGACAAATTCTTATACCCGAAAACAGAGCATTACAACTATGATATGTATAGTGGTGTTGGCTATAAAGTTATCGTATCAAATCCTGTAGGGCAACGTGTTGTTGAACTGACTTATAAAGGTAAGCCAGTTGAGATGACTGATGAACTTGACATCGTGATTAATCAATACCGCGCAGTTGGGGGCGGAAATTACGCGATGTTTGATGCGTCAAAAATGATTAAAGAAGTGACAGTTGATATGACTGAACTTATTTCAAACTTTTTACAAGCCCATCCAAATTATGAAGCCAAAACAACGTTTGACTTTAAAGTAGAAAAATAAAACCTAACCTTATCATTCTTAAAATTTTAATGATACATCTTTACCGGCTAGCTAACACTAGTCGGTATTTTTGCGTTAATCACTTATTTTTGACACCTTTGTTAAATCTAGTTATACTTAATTTAACAAACCATTAGGAGATGAAAATCATGGAAACAGTTGCTAGAAAAATAGGTAATTCTGTTGGCGCCATCTTTCCTAAAGATATTTCGCCTGAAGTTGGCGAAACGTTTACTATTTCAAAAGTAGGCGATGCCTATATTTTGAAACCAAAAAAAGAAGACATTTTTAAACATGCTGATGATTGGGCAGGATTTAGAGAATCAGTGACAGAAGAAGACACTGAATGGGATATCATGGCTTCTCAAGGAGACGAGCACTAGATGGATGCACCGAAACAAAAAGATATTGTCTGGATGGATTTTGATCCGTCAAAAGGAAAAGAAATCAAAAAACGTCGTCCAGCCTTAGTTGTGAGTCGCGATGAGTTCAATCGACATACTGGATTTTGTTTGGTGTGTCCCATCACATCAACAAACCGGGAATATTCGACTTACATCAGTATCAAACACCCGCAAAAAATTGAAGGTGAAGTGGTCGCACATCAATTACGCTCGATTGATTATACAACCAGAAATTTAGAGATTATTGAACAGTGTGATATGCTAACGTGGATTGAAGTAACGGAAGTCATTGATATGTTTATATAACTAATAGATAGATAAAACTCTTAGACTGGTGCTAAGAGTTTTTATTTTGGGAAAATCAAGACAAGGAGTCAGTAACTAGGATATAATGAATGACGAAAAAAGAGGGTTAATATGACGATTGATCGTTTTTTTTAAAGATGGAAAGCTGACGACAATTCCTCGAAAAACAAAAGATAAAACATTATTATTTGAAAAAATAAGTGACCAATTTGAAGAGAACACAGATTACACTGAAAGAGAAATTAACGATATCTTAAAAAACTTTTACGATGATTCTGCGATTTTAAGACGATTTTTAATAGATAATTGTTATTTGGTAAGATATGATTACGGGAGTACTTATCAGAAGAAAAGCAAAGAAGAATGAGTAGTAACAGTGATTTACGGACATGTAAACAATAGGATACATGTTGATATATCGGCAATGTCATCAAATGTAGACAGACAATTTATTATTTTATGATGTACTCTTAATTTTACTAGGAGGATTAAAAATGAACTTTAGTAAGCAATTAAAAAAATATCGGGAGCTTTATGGCTTTTCTCAAGAAATCTTAGCAGAAAAAATTTATGTCACACGTCAAACAATCTCAAAATGGGAAAACGATAAAAGCTATCCTGATATTCATAACCTATTGGCTTTAAGTATACTTTTTGATATCACCCTAGATGAATTAGTCAAAGGGGACATGAGAATAATGAAAAATGTAGTAGAAAATGAGAAATTGGAAAAAAATACAAAAGGGATGCTAGTATTTATTATATTATTGCTAGTAATTGGTGTGCCTTTTG
Source organism: Vagococcus martis (assembly GCF_002026305.1). NCBI lineage: Bacteria > Bacillati > Bacillota > Bacilli > Lactobacillales > Enterococcaceae > Vagococcus > Vagococcus martis. The sequence continues at coordinate 2,387,611 of NZ_MVAB01000001.1, forward strand.
CAGTCGTTTATGATGGGATAAAAGCTTTAATTCCTTTTTTAATTTTCTCGATAGGTCTGATGTATTATGCGATAAAGATAGAAAAAGCGAAGAAGAAACACAATATCAAAACCTTTAGAGAAATTATTGCCTTTTCTGAAGGTGATACCACGTTAGAAGAGTTACAAAAAGCTCGTAGCACAAAAGACAATATCAAAGAAAAAATCTTGGTAGTTGGCGCATTTTCAGTTGTTATAGTTATTTTAGCTATAGTTATTAAGTATCTCACGGTATTTATGATGAAATTTTTTTAGAGTATGTGAGGATGACTCAAAAGTCTTAAAATAGAAAAACCCAATGAAATCAGTTTATTAAAACACTGACTGCATGGGGTTTCTATTTTGTTAGTTTAGTGATTTTTATTTAAAAACTTACTTTTGGGTCAGCCTCTTTTTATTTTGTCTTTTCGATAAGATTTACAATGATTATTGCTATGACAGCTCCAATTAGTGATAGTCCAAAACCTAATACAATGTCGCGAAAGACTTCTGTTAAACAATAAAACCCGATAATAAAAGCGATAACCATATAAAACCATTGTATTTTACTGATGTGCATATCAGACACCTCATTTAGTTGTTTTCTTGATTGTAACAGATAGTTTTGTATGATGTATGTTTATTTTAATTATTTTCATACTTTAGGTTGATTTAAAAAACGGTAGTTTCATATATAATCAAAATATAGGAGCGTGTTTATGATGGCAATGATAATTAGTATAACACTAACAGTGCTTTTTCTAGCGCTTAAAAAAGATAGTGTGGCAAAAGGTTATGTAGGTTGGAGTATATTGTTTGTCATGTATTTAAGTATTTTATTGGTTGATGTGGTTGGGTTTACGAGTATCAGCCAATTAAGTCAACTATCGCAACGTGTTGGAACAATAGTCAATCCTTCTATTATTTGGATTCCATTTAGCCAAGGATTTGATATTAGTAGTGCCTTAAATATTTTAGTGTTTATTCCGTTTGGCATGGCACTAGTTGTCATGTGGCGAGTATTTCAATCTGCTATGCAAACATTTCTCGTTGGATTATCATTTTCGTTATTAATCGAAATTGGGCAGATTTTTACGATGTATCGTCAAACAGATGTTAATGACTTATTGATGAATACATTAGGAGTGATGATAGGCTGGATGATTGGGAAATATATTTTAAAATGGCGCATCCAAAGAAATGATGGAAAAAATGTTGACTGGCTTGTTTACTTACTGATTTCTGTGTGTTGTGCATTTATATTTTGATTAGATTAAATATGGTATAATAATTAAAAAGAGATGAGGGTTTGATTATGACAGACAAAAAGCTCTTAAAATCAGAAAAAATACGGTTAAAAAATGATAAGTTGCGTGCAAAAGGTAAAGATCCGTTAAAAGGGTGGGGTAGGATGGTTAATACCGGATTAGGTGGTATAAATAAAGGTGCTTCTGTTGAAAATAGAGCCAGTATGATGGATACAAAGGATTTCATTAAGGATTTGCAAAAAGAAATAGCTAAAGAAGTGGAAAATAAAAACAAATAAATTTCTGTTAGGATGATAATTTTGAAAAAGGAAACGAAATAAATTGGCAAAGTACTCATTTCAACTGGACTCGTGCTAGTGTCACTATTAGCTTTTCCTAAAAAAAGTGAGTGATGGTTATTGGTGATTCATGAATATAAAAACTACTTCCAATATAACTGGCAACTTAATGGTTGTCAGTTTTTTTGATAATCAATTTTTTAATAGGTTAATTGTAGAATCAAGTTAGCCACCCTAAAATAATAAAAAACATCATGGTAAAAATCATGTATCATTGAAGTATCCACCTTTTGATATAAGTGAAAAAATATTTAAAATATTATTATAAGTTTTTTATGACAATGTAATAAGGTATAATAAATATAAATTGGTGCTTTAATAATTTTTTAAGTATGGTTAATAATTTTAATATATAGGGGATGTTAGCAATGGATAGTAAAGAAGTAATTTTAGAGTCTGAACATAAAATAGATAGCTTTAAAAAAAGTAATGAATTAGCAATAAAGAAGAATATTAATCAAGAAATTAAAAAGGTTCAAGATTCAGTGTCAGAAGATATGTGGGATAAAGAATTAACTAATAAGATAGAAGACGAAGTTAATGTTAAGCTAACAGAATTAAATAATAGTATAGATATAAATCCAACAGCTTTATATTACTCTCTGAAAGCTGAAACAGCACTTAATCCAGATATAAGTGAAAAACAACTTACTTTGCAAGCTTTTAAATTTTTGGTAAGTAAAACTAATAATAAATTTTTAAAAAAAATATTAAAGGACAAAGTTAATAAACTAGAAAAGGATAAATAAAATGGAGATTATAAAAAAGACAGGCATTAAAATAGGTAAAGCGATTATTAATATTATTTCTTCTCAAATTGTAAAATATACATCGAGTGAAGAATTTAAAAAAAGAGTCAGTGAAATGCTGGATGAAACAGTAGGAATGATTGTAAAAGCTGTAATGAAAGAATTAAATACAAAGTGATTTGATAAAAAATTAAAATTATTTGATATGTTGTTAAATTTATGAATTACGGCTAAAGATAAAGTTAGTATTAAAGCTAAAATATTTATAAATTTTATTGAATTTGACAGGAAATGAAGCTATCATTCACATACTTTAAAAAAGAAGTGAATGATATGCATGGTAAAAAAAGAAATTAGTGCAACAGAATTGATTAGAGAAAAGTTACCTGTAATTCTAAAGAGCAAGTTTGAAGACGGTGCAACGTTTGATGTTTTATGGGATGAACTATATAAAGATAAATCATTGAAAAAAGTGATGATTAATGAAAATGGTGAAAAGAGGTTAGGGTTGCTACAAGGGTTAAGTAATCGGATAAAAGCGAATAAAGAAGACAATTTAATGATAGTAAAAAAGAGGATGGAAAAAATTATTTTTACTTTTATGATAATACCTTAGATAAGTTATCAAAATTAACAAGTATATATGTGGATTCAGTTCACGAAATTAGAGCAAATAGTGATGTGAAAGATTTGGATAAGGAAAGAAGTGAGAAGTTAGAAAAATATTTAAAACTAACATCTGAATTACAATTATTATCAGCAACAAAATCAATGTAAATAAGTAGAAAAGAGAATCGATGATTTTAAGAGAATTCAAAAAGACTAACATGGAATTCATTATTGTATAAAGTATGAATTGTAATATTGCCAAAAATTACGAACTCAAAATTTTGTATCATAGTTCATTTTTTATAATGTGATACCTTTATTGGTAAAAATATGAGTATAAAAACGCCGATTGTAAAATTAAGCTAGACAACTAAAAAATCATTTGTGATACACTCAAATTGTATTTCCAACCAAAGAAAACAAGGAGAGTGATCACAAATGACCTATACACATCTTACTACAGACGAGCTAGTTTTGATAGAAGCTTATTACCATCAAAATAAAAAAGGAACATACGTTGCGAAACAATTGAAACGAGCAAAACAGACTATCTATAATGTTTACAAAGCTTTTGATGAGGGATTATCTGCACTAGATTACTATAAAAGATACAAAAATAATAAAAAGAATTGTGGCAGGCGTCCTATTTCTTTATCTGATAATGAAACAGAATACATTCAAAAGAAGGTTGTTCAAGGATGGACTCCAGATGTCATTATTGGTCGTGCTGAGTTTCCTATCTCATGTTCTATCAGTACTCTTTATAGATTATTTAAGCAAGGACTGTTTGATTTGACCGCATTACCTATGAAAGGTAAAAGGAAAGCGAATGGTTATAAAGAAAAAAGAGGTAAACAAGCCTTTAAAAGAACCATCCATCAACGTAATAAGGACTATCAACTCTTTAATAATGAATTTGGTCACCTTGAAGGTGACACAATTGTTGGAAAACATCATAAAAGTGCTGTTATCACACTCGTTGAAAGACTATCGAAAGTGATTATTACGTTAAAACCAATAGGCAGACGAGCAATAGATATCGAAAATAGTTTAAATAATTGGTTTAAAAAGTTTCCATGCCATCTATTTAAATCAATCACATTCGATTGTGGTAAAGAATTTTCTAATTGGAAATCAATCAGCAATCTAAATGATATTGATATTTATTTTGCCGATCCAGGAACACCATCACAACGTGGCTTAAATGAAAACTCTAATGGGTTATTACGTAAAGATGGATTACCTAAACAAATGGATTTCAACAAAGTTGAGGAATCTTTTATCCAATCTATCGCTTCTAAAAGAAATAATATTCCTAGAAAATCATTAAACTATAAAACACCATTGGAAGTATTTTTGAGTTATGTAGACAACGATATTTTGTCTAGCTTAATTTGACAAATGAAAAAATTAAAAGGAGATGCATGATAATGACTAAAAGTTTAGAAACCCCACATTTAAAATTAAGAAAAATGACTGTAGCTGATGCTACTGAGGTTTTTGAGAACTGGACAAGTTCTGAGGTAGTTGCTAAATATTTAACATGGGAACATCACACGTCAATAGAAATTACAGAAGAATATTTAACTTATGAAGAAAAAAATAGACGTGAAGGGTGGGGCATTGTTTTAAAAGAAACTAATCAATTGATTGGTAACATAGCAGTTGTTGATGACAAAAAGCAACTCAAAACAAAAACAATAGGATATGTTTTAGGTGAAAATTTTTGGAATAAAGGATATATGAGTGAAGCCTTAACAAGAGTGATTGATTTTTTATTTGAAACAACAGATGTGAATCGAATTGAAGCTGAACATGATGTAAATAACCCAAGTTCTGGGCGCGTTATGGAAAAATCAGGTATGTTATTCGAAGGTATTTTTAGGGAAGCGGGATTGAATAATCAAGGTATCGTTGACGTAGCTGTTTATAGTGTACTACGCTCTGACTATTTAAGATAATCTTGACATAGCTTAAATAAAATAAAGGTCTTGTAATAGATTCTAAGACCTTGTCTATATAATATTAGATTATGTTAACTCTGACAAACTTTAAATTTTTACCCTATATTAAGTTAAAAGAGGCTGACCTAGAAGTCTTAAAATAGAAAAAATCCCGGCTCTATAATTAATGAAATAAGGGTGTTGGGATAAAAAGAGTAAAAGGAGTTGAGTTATGAGAGAGAGCAGTAAAATATTATTAGACAAGTATCAAGTGAGAAAATCGACGCAACAAAAAGAAGTCTTTGCAGATTGGATATCATCTCATTTGAAAGAGTATGGTTATGATGTGAAACGAGATAATTATTCTAAAAACGGAACAAATTTAGTCGTTGGAGACATTGATAAAGCTGATGTGATGTTGACAGCTCACTATGATACGCAAGCCAACTTTTATTTTCCAATTTTCATGGGATTTAGTAACTGGATTTCGTTTTTTCTTAGTCAGTTGTGGACGTTGATTCCAATGATTTTAGTATTGATTGTGATTGTTGTCATATCAAATGTATGGCATCTTGATTTAGGTGCGAAGCTGATTATATCACTCCTTGGATTGTTTGGTTATAATATGTTTGTGTCATACAGTGCTGCCAATAAACACACGGCTAATGACAATACATCAGGTGTTGCCACTCTTTTAAGTATTATGGAGGATCTACCAATTGAGTTGAGAGAAAAGGTTTGTTTTGTCTTTTTTGATGAAGAGGAAAGTGGCTTGATTGGTTCAATGGCTTTTAATAAAAAACATAAAAACATTATCAATGAAAAACCAATGATTAATTTTGACTGTGTGAGTGATGGGGAAACGTTGTATTTTGTAACGAAAAAACAATTTAGAGAGTCATTTTTTTCTGACTTATTAGAGTTGTCTGTCGTGACAACGTTAAAGGATAGTTCTAAAGACTATCAATTTGGCTCGGCTTTTAAAAATGTGTATACTTCTGATCAGATTTTTTATAAAAATAGTGTGGGTGTTTGTGCTGCTAAAAGAGCGCCACTATTTGGTTACTACATAGATAGAGTCCATACTAAGAGAGATACGATATTTGATCCTGAAAACATCAGACTGTTATCACAAATCATGATTGTTTTTCTTCATAAAATATAAGCGTCATAGAAAAAATCAAATTAAACGAGGTAGAGTGGAGAAATGAAGGATTATTTATTAGAATTAAGAAAAGAGGTTGGCAATAGACCATTAGTAGTAGCTGGCGTATTAGGTTTGTTAATAGAAAATAATGAGCTGTTGTTAATTAAACGAAGTGATAATGGATTATGGGGTTTACCAGCTGGTTCTATTGAACTATATGAATCACCTTATACAGCCATGTGTCGAGAATTATTTGAAGAAACAGGCTTAAAAACAAAAGAATCTGATCTTGAATTGTTAAATGTATTTGGCGGTAAAACGCAAACTTATACCTATCCTAATGGAGATGTTTGTTCTTTTGTGTCAATCAGTTTTTACATAAAAGCTTATTCACAACATATTGTCAAAGTAACAAGTGAGACAAAAGACTGTCGTTTCTTTTCTTTAAAAGAGCTACCAAGTGATATAGCTCGTCATGAAATGGAGATTATTAATGATTTTTGTGATCACTATTTATCTTCCATATAAAATATAAGAAATATGCTCACTTAAGAAAGTAAAAGAATTCCATGACATCCGTTTACTAACACACTGATGTCATGGAATTTCTGTATTTAATAACTAATATGTTAATTGATTATTTAAAGTCTATCACTATTTTAAACGTATTTTTATCTGTCACATTGATAGTTATCCGCCAATGATTTTTTTCGGCTACTTGTTTTACGATGTATAAGCCTAAGCCTGTTCCACCAGTTTTTTTATCTCGGCTATCATCAAAGCGATAAAAAGGTTCAAATAGTTGTTCGATTGATTGAATATCAATTGGAAGGCAGTCATTTTCTACAATCAACTGATGATTAGCTAGCGTTATAGCAACTGTTTTTCCGTAAGGGGTGTACCTAAATGCATTGCTCAAAACGTTTGATATAACTTGGTCAACCATCAAGCGATTACCCTCGATATAGTCTTGCTTATCAAGATTTATGGTGATGATGTATTCTCCTAAATCTCCAAGCAATCGATAGGTTTCTAATTGATTTTCGATTAACTCAGCTAGGCAAATGGTTTCTTTTGTGTGGTGCACAGAATCAAGTGTGTCTAACGACGTGACTGATAAAATATTTTGGATCAAATCTGCTTGTTCTTTTAACAGTTTTTGGCAAACTAGAAGATAGGTATCACGATCTTTAAATTTTCCCACATTATAAATCATGCCATCAACAATACCAGTCATACCAGCGAGTGGTGTTTTTAATTCATGGGAGGCCATTCGCATAAAATTCGATTTTGATTGTTCAGCTTGTTCAACTTTTTTTATTTCTTGTTTGAGCATCGAAATCGTTTCTAAATGAGTATTATAGAGTTTGTTGATATTATCAGCTAGTTGTGAAATTTCATCATTGCCCGATACATCACACATAATATCATGCCTTAATTCGCGCATATCAGTTGTTTTATCCATCAATTTCAATATTCGTTTAGTTGAGTGTTTGCTGTAAAGAAATGCAGCCAGACTTCCAAGTATCAGTGCCATCAGCAATAGAAAAGGATACAAACGGATTAGGACATCTCTTGCATCGGTTATTTGTTGCAATGAATATTGGGCTACTACATCAAGTTTTTGTCCTTTATTAGTGACAATTGTTTTATTAATGATATTCGAGTAATACAATAAGTCAGAACTATCGACGGATAGAATGATATCTTCCTGGAAATTAATAAAGTCTGGAAATATAATTAAATTATTTTTATCAGAAACAGTAAAATTCAAATTGTTATCTTTTAAAAATTGTTTTGTTAAAAACTCGACAATTTCGTCTGTTGATTTGCCGTCAATTTGGGTTATAACATCATCGACCGTTTTGGCCGCTTTTTTTTCTTGTGTATAGAGATAATACTTTGGCATACTGACATATAAAATAGCTAAAAGAAGAGTCGTAACGAGAAAGATAATGGTAGTCGTGTATAAAAAATTTTTGGTAAATAACTTCATCCCAATACCTCAATGATAAATCCTCTTCCTTTAATCGTTTTTAATGGTAATGAAGGTAATTTTTTGCGAATATTTTTTATATGATTGTCTAAAATTCGGTCATCAGAGAAATAATCATAACCCCAAACATGGTTTAGTAGCTGTTCACGAGAGACAACTTTCCCCATATTTTCCCCAAGTTTTAGTAAAATACCAAATTCTTTTTCGGTAAAGCTGACTTTACTTTTTTCGTATAAAACTTCCAAACTGTCTTTTTTTATTTGAATATCAGGTGTTATGTGTATCAATGGTTCTTCAATAACTTTTTGGTATTTCAAGGCGTTTTCTATCCGTTTCATCAAGACAAGAGGGGAGAATGGCTTGACAACGTAATCGCTGATTTCTTGATTAAAACTCGCTAATTGAGTGATGTCATCACCCAAAGCTGTCAACATAATTACTGCGACATTTGATGTTTCACGAATGGATTTTAAAACAGTCAAACCATCTATTTCCGGAATCATAATATCTAATAAAACTAAATCAAATGGTTGCTGTTCAAACACGTTTAGAGCTTCTTTACCACTTGTTACTGAAGTTGCTTTGTAACCATGTTCTGTCAGAAACTCAGTTATCACTTGGTTAATCACCGGGTCATCTTCAACAACTAAAATATCCGCCATATCCTTCCCTCCTGAATATTGATTTTAAAACTACTTTTTATGAACGATTATTCAAATGCTATTGCTATAATCATACTTATTATAGCATATGCTATAAGTATTTCATTCGTATAGTTTTCCATTAGAAATTCGATACGTTACATCCGCTATTTTTTCTAATTCTAAATCATGTGTCACACAAATAACGCACTTTTGTTCTTGGTGAGCTAAGTCTTTAAGCAGATCGATGATGAGCTGGCTAGTTTCTGTATCTAGGCTTCCTGTCGGTTCGTCAGCAAAAATAATTTTATCATCACTTGCGATGGCGCGAGCGATGGCAATTCGTTGTTGTTGACCACCTGATAGTTCAGCACATTTTCGAGTCATTTGTTCGTGTGTGATATCAACTTTTTCGAGCATCTCTTTGGCTTTCCGTTTTTTATTTCCTCTGTATCCTTGAATGTCTAAGGCTAAAACAATATTTTGAATGGGAGTTAAGTAGTTTATCAAATTAAATGATTGAAACACGATACCGCATTTTTTACGATACTGTCTTAGATTCATATTTTTTAATGATTGACCTTCAAATAAAATATCGCCATCTTGTAATGATGAGAGTCCTGATAATAGTGAGAGTAGGGTGGTCTTTCCGCTACCAGACTTACCAATAATGGCATACATATTTCCCGACTCAAATGTTGCATTTATGTCAGTCAATACTTCCGAGTAAAGATATTTAAACGTTATATTTTTAGCTGTTAACATAATATTCCTCCTTAAAGTTTGTTATTCAGTTCTTAGTAAGATTGTTTTTGGGTCTTTTCTAAGTAACATTAATAGTGGCACAGTTGTAGCAATGAGTAAAATAGCAAAGATAATACCTAAAGATATGAGTATTGTATTGGATTTTAGGGTTTTGATGGATATGCTATCAATAGGCTCTTTTTCTTCTTCTTCAATCATATTGGGTTGAACTATCATTTGTCCGTTATTAATTTGGTTATTATTAGTATTTGAGTTTTCTTTTGCTTGTTCTACTGTATTGGAAAGTATTTGGTTTCCAACTGTATTTGCAATAGGTTGACTAACTCCAACTGCTATCGAGAAAGATATGAATAAAATGATTGTAGACTCTAGTATCGCTTGTATCATAATCCCAACAGAAGATTCACCAAGCGAAGAAAGTAATCCGAACTCAAAAATCCTATCCTTAAATGAAAATAACATAAATAAAAATAAGATAATGAGTGTGGTAATCGTTCCTAATAGTATAACGATATTGGCGATATTTGATAATTGATCAATAGAAGCGGTCATATTAGAAATTTGATCCTTATCAGAAATAAATTTTGTATATGTCCAATCATAATTGAATTCTTTTTTTATCTTTGAAATAATTGTGTCAATTTTATCAGAACTTGTTAATTTCAATTTAATAAAGTCATAATTCATTTGATGTTTAGACGGATCGTCTAATTTAATGGTATCTTCAGCGACTTTTGTTGTTGTATAGATTTTATTTACTTCTTTTTCCATAGGGTCTACAAAGTTCATTGGATTTGAATCTGTTTGTTTCTTGGGTTCTAAGTAATCAAACAATCCAACTATAGTACAATCAACAGGTTTGCTTGATGAGTAGCCACCATTAATTTTATACGTATCTCCAATTTTAAGATTATTTGTTTCAGCTAATTTTTTTGAAATAACAACGGGATTTTTTTTAGTTGATTTATAGGGTGCTTCACCTTCAACTAAAGATGCATAGCCGTTCTTAAACGAATCAACTTGGTTGAAATTATCAACACCAAATAAATACTGAGTAGGTGTTTTATATCCATCGGGCATGCCACTTTCTTGTATATTTCCCATCATTTTTTTTCTTCTTCTGTTAAAACTAGCTGATAGTCTGAGTTGATGTAACTCTTACTTTCGACTTCGACATTTTTCACTTCAGGCATTTTTTTTAATTTACTTACCATTGATGCATTAAACTCTGGTGTAGCATCTATTTTCCCAGCATTTTGTGCCGACATAAAATCTGTTTGTAAGGTTACTTCTGCCTTGATTTGTTTTTTTGCTTGTATAGAAGATTGTTTTACTGCTGATTTAATTGATATTCCTGTGATAACGGTGATGCTTATCAATAAAAATAAAAAAAATAAAATAAGATTTTTTTTCTTTTGATTGGTGATATTCCACCAAGTCCTTTTTAATAGTTTCAAAAAATCACTCCTTTTTGTATTTGTGGTTTGATAATATCAAATTAGTTTGTAGTTTCTATAAGTCCAATCTGTAGATTGTCTGTAGATTTAGTTCATATTAGGTATGCTTTTTAATGATTGACAACGCTTTAATATCGTGATAACATTTAAATGAGTTCATTATGTTATTACTTCGGGTAAGCATTGGTGGATGCTTAAATGTTTTTTCTTATAATAATTTGGAAGTTATCACGAGAGTGAGCTAAGACCTATTTACATCATTTTTTGAATGATTAAATGGGATTTTTTTGTTTAAAATAGGAGATTGACTATGATCATAGAAAGAGTATTAAATAATAATACCGTTATCTCATCTAATGGTAAGGGATTAGATATATTGTTAATGGGTAAAGGTATCGCTTTTGGCAAAAAGAAAGGTTCCGAGGTCGAGATGGACCAAGTGGAAAAGACATTCATTTTGCAGGATAAAAATAATCAAAACAAATTTACAGAATTGTTGATAAATGTGCCGATGGAGTATGTTTTAGTTTCTGAAAAAATTATTAATTTTGGAAAAATAAAACTTGGTAAGGCTCTAAATGAAATAATTTATATTAATTTGACGGATCATATACACTCAACTATTGAAAGATACAAAGATGGCATTATTTTAAAAAACCCATTAGTTTGGGATATAGCCAGATTTTATCCAGATGAGTATACAGTAGGAGAGAAAGCACTCGCTATTATTAAATCAGATTTAAACGTCGAATTAGAAATAGATGAAGCTGCATTTATTGCTTTACATTTTATTAATGCTTCTGATAGTAAAAGTAATGAGTATGCGTACGAAATTACGAGTATTACAAAGAAAATAGATGAAATCGTAAAAGAGCATTACAATACTGAATTTGATGAATCATCTCTTGACTATTACAGATTTATAACGCACGTCAAGTTCTTCGCACAAAGATTATTAGCAAAAGAGCATTATGATGATGAAGATGATGAGTTGCTTGAAACATTAAGAATGAAGTATGAAAATGAGTATACTTGCTCGATAAAAATAAAAGAGTATATTTTGCAAGATTATAAATATGAGTTAAGTGCAACAGAGTTAGTTTATCTAACGGCGCATATTAGAAGAATAACCAAAAATTTAAGTTAAAAAATAGGATTGTTATCTTAACAGAGCATGACCTATTACTAGGATACTAGTTATGGGCCATGCTTTTAATATTTTATGGAGGGAAAAATCAATGGATTACAAGAAAACATCTCAAGATATATATGAAGCTTTAGGGGAAGATAAAAATATTACTTCGGTAACTCACTGTATGACACGTCTGAGAGTAAAGTTAAAAGACTCTACTTTAGTAAATGATGATGACGTTAAAAATATTCCTGGTGTTATGGGAGTGATGAAAAAAGGGGGACAATATCAAATTGTTTTAGGGAATGATGTGAATAAATACTATAAAGAATTTATCAAACTAGGTCATTTCGAAACTGGTGAATCTGACAACGAGCCTAAAGAAAAAACTTCAGTTTTAAATAGTATCGTCGATGTTATCACAAGTTGTATGTCGCCACTTATTCCAGCATTAATTGGTGGTGGTATGATTAAAGTTTTATTAATTGTTTTACCAATGATTAATCTTTTAAGTAAAGACTCTCAGACTTTTAATGTCTTGACTTTCTTCGGGGATGCCCCATTTTATTTTATTCCCATAATGTTAGCCTACACTGCAGCACAAAAATTTAAAGTTCAACCTATGCTGGCTGTCACTGTAGCAGGTATTATGCTGCATCCTAATTTTGTTGCGATGGTTGCTGAGGGTGATCCCCTAAGTATTTTTGGTTTACCTATTACTTTAGCATCATATGGTTCATCCGTTATTCCAATTTTGATTGTAGTATGGCTCATGAGCTATATTGAAAGATTTTTTGATAAGATTATTCCAACAGTTATTCAAAGTTTTGCTAAACCTTTATTAGTCATTATTGTTTCAGGAGTATTAGCTTTAGTTGTCATTGGTCCATTGGGAACATTTGTGGGTGAGGGATTATCTACTATTATGATTTGGCTTCAAGATAAAGCTGGATGGTTAGCATTAGGATTGATGGCAGCCTTTATGCCTCTGATTGTCATGACAGGTATGCATTGGGCATTTGCACCAATATTTTTAATTGCATCATTTCAAAATCCAGACATGCTTATATTGCCAGCGATGTTAGCTTCAAATATTGCGCAAGGAGCGTCTGCTCTTGCTGTTTCATTTAAATCAAAAAACAAAACGACTAAACAAACGGCTTTAGCTGCAAGTTTATCTGCATTAATAGCTGGGGTAACAGAACCTGGTTTATATGGCATTGCATTGAAATTTAAGAAACCATTATATGCTTCAATGCTTGCTTCAGGAATAATGGGTGTATTTGCTGGTTTTGTCAATCTGGAATCATATGCCTTTGCCGTTCCATCTTTTGTGTCCATTCCTCAATTTATTGGTGAAAATGGAAATTCAAATATTATTAATGCTTTGATTGTGGCTATTGGTTCGTTTATTCTGTCATTTGTATTTACATGGATTTATGGGTTTAATGAGGATAATACTGTACAAACTAAAAAAGAAACTAATGAAACTAGTAGTAAACAAGATATTCCTGTTAGTAGTGATCCAAAAAAAGTATACTCACCAGTGGTTGGTCAACTAACTTCATTAGAAAAAGTAAATGACCCAACATTCTCAGAAAAAATCATGGGAGATGGAGTAGCAGTAATACCAGAAAGTAACACAATCGTATCCCCTTTTAACGGAACGGTAACAGCTGTTTTTCCAACCAAACATGCTATAGGTTTAACAAGCGATTCAGGTATTGAGTTGTTGATTCATATAGGTATTGATACTGTTGAATTAAATGGCCAACATTTTGAAGCATTTGTTAAGTCAGGTGATAAAGTTGAACGAGGACAAAATTTGATTGACGTAGACATAGAAAAAGTGAAGGAAGCCGGTTATGACATTGTTACGCCAATTATCGTAACAAACACGTCTAACTATATAGACGTTGTCGTACCAAAAGATTCGGGCGAAGTATCTAATAATGATGCTATTTTATATACAATATAAGGAGGAATAGTTGAAATGAATTTTCCAAAAGATTTTTTATGGGGCGGTGCAATAGCTGCCAATCAAGCAGAAGGAGCTTATAATGAGGGAGGAAAGGGTTTATCTGTTCAAGATGTTACACGAAAAGGTTGGCAAGAGCCACCACAAGAATTTCCAACTGAAGATAACTTAAAGTTAAAAGGGATAGATTTTTATCATAGATATAAAGAAGATATTAAGCTATTTGCTGAGATGGGGTTTAAAGTTTTTAGACTCTCAATTTCTTGGCCTAGAATTTTTCCAAATGGCGATGAAAGTACCCCGAATGAAGAAGGATTAAAGTTTTATGACGATGTATTTGATGAATGTTTAAAATATGGTATTGAGCCTCTTGTCACCTTGTCTCATTACGAAACACCACTTCATTTAACTCGAGAGTACAATGGATGGAAAAATCGAAAAGTAATTGATTTTTTTGAAAAATATGTAGAAGTCGTTTTTAAACGTTATAAAAATAAAGTGAAATATTGGCTAACATTTAATGAAATTAATTCTATCACTCATGTGCCTTTTTTGAGCGGAGGAATCAATACACCTAAAGAAGAATTAACAAAAGAAGATATCTATCAAGCGATTCATCATGAATTAGTTGCTAGCTCTCGTGCTGTCAAAAAATGTCATGAGATTATACCAGATGCTCAAATTGGTTGTATGATTTTAGGTGTCCCTATTTACCCATTAACACCTAATCCAGCTGATGTTTGGAAATCTGTTGAATCAGAAAGAGAAAACTATTATTTCTCAGATATTCAAGTGAGAGGGTATTACCCAAGTTATACGAAACGATTCTTTAAAGAAAACAATATTAATTTAACTATCACTGAACAAGACAAAGAAGATTTAAAAAATACAGTAGATTTTATTTCATTTAGTTATTATATGAGTGCCTGTGCTTCAGCAGACCCTACAAAAAAACCTGGTAAAGGAAATATTATTGGCGGGGTTCCAAATCCATATTTAGATGCTAGTGAATGGGGTTGGCAAATTGATCCACTTGGCTTAAGAATCTATTTAAATCAATTATATGATAGATATCAAAAACCTGTCTTTATTGTTGAAAATGGTTTAGGTGCTATTGATGAATTAGTCACTTTAGATGATGGAACAAAAACAGTTATTGATAATTATAGAATTAATTACATGAATGATCATCTTGTTGAAGTAAGTGAAGCGATAGAAGATGGTGTTGAAGTTATGGGATATACTTCTTGGGGGTGTATAGATTTAGTCAGTTTTACAACTGCTGAAATTCGTAAACGTTATGGCTTTATCTACGTCGATCGAAACGATGATGGAAGCGGAACAATGACGAGATACAAAAAGAAAAGCTTTGATTGGTATAAAAAAGTAATCGAAACAAATGGAGAGTCGTTACAAACGAAATAGATATGAGAGACTACATGTTATCTGATGTAGTCTCTTTTTATTAATGACTTTAGTCAGTTGAGCACGAAATCGTGCGAAACAGAAAAACCACGCGTATTGCGCGTGGAAGAAATAGCTTTAGCGTTAAGAAACTCCTTTCGATATACTAAAAAGTGGCTACCAACCGCAATAAGAGTATCGAAAGGAGTTTCTTTATGTCTAATGACGATAAAAGTTTAGCACACACAAGGTGGAATTGTAAGTATCATTTAGAATTTACCCCAAAATATAGAAGGAAAGTAATTTATGGGGAGTTAAGGAAAGATATAGGAAAAATATTGAGAAAGTTATGCGAGATGAAAGATGTAGAAATAATAGAGGCACACGCAATGCCAGATCATATTCATATGCTAGTAAAAATACCTCCAAAACAATCGGTGTCAGGTTTTATGGGATTTCTTAAAGGAAGAAGTGCTGTCTTAATTCATGAGCAACACGGAAATTTGAAATATAAATATGGAAATAAAAGTTTTTGGTCTAAAGGATATTATGTGAGTACTGTGGGATTGAATCAGAAGACAATCCAAAAATATATTCGAGAACAAGAGTCTGATGATAGAGTAAGAGATAGTATAAGTAAACGTGAATACATGGATCCATTTAAAAAATAGAAAGTTTCTCGAATTGCGGTTGGCGGTCTTTTAAAAGGCTCTCTTTAGAGAGTATGTAGGTAATGAGCCCTTCTAGGGCTATTAAAAAGCCACCCGTTTTCACGGGTGGATATTTACTGTTATTTAATTAAACTATTTTTATGAAGCGGATTGATGAAAATGGATAAATGTAAACTAGTTATTTTAATGGAAATGCTAACAGATTCTGGAGATATCATAGTATACGCAATGACCTCAAAGGGGGAACTAAAAGCAACA
Source organism: Vagococcus martis (assembly GCF_002026305.1). Lineage (NCBI taxonomy): Bacteria > Bacillati > Bacillota > Bacilli > Lactobacillales > Enterococcaceae > Vagococcus > Vagococcus martis. The sequence goes on from NZ_MVAB01000001.1 coordinate 2,403,984, forward strand.
ACAGTAGCAAGTCCTGAAAAAAAGTCCTATTGTGCCCTTATAGCTAGTTTGCCTTTAAAATACTTATTTGATAAAATTCAATTAAGTAAAAAATGTTTATTTATTCTATTTGTTCATAAATAGTTGTATTTATAAAATAAATTACTATAAGGAGTTTATACATTGGAAAAAGACTATTATGTGTTGAAACCAGAATTACAATCTGATAAAGCGACGCAAGACTATGTTGGGGAAGTTTTAAAGGAACAAGAAACGGATTTTTATAAGCAACAATTATCACTAGAGCGTGATTATTGTTTTTGGTTAGAATATAAACAAACAGCTAAGCCACATTCTCTTGAACACTATATGACAATGGCTCACACGCTGACAAATGCGGATACACTCGGTTCAGCTGCAACGCAATCATTTATTTTAAACGAAGAGGATACTTTACATATCCATACTGTGAAGGTGATTAGAAATGGTCAGGTCATAGATAAACTAGCAGATTGTGACATTAAAGTAATGGATTATATTGGCGATTCATCCTCTCCGGGTGTTTTCAATAACGACAAACAAGTCACCATTTTAATCCCGAATTTGCGATTAAACGATGTTTATATAATGGAAACAACGCGAGTTAAAGAATATAAGCACGATAGTTTGAAAAATATATTCTTTCGTGATTCTTATACCTACCCAACTGATTACTGGGCTTATGGTAAATATAGGTTTAGATTGCTTAATCAAACAGGTAGAACGATTGAGGCAAACTATCATTATTTTAGAGATGAAGAGGATAGAATATTAGAAAAAGATAGTGTGTTTATTGAAAACGAGGATTCGTTTGTTATTGATAAGACAAATTACATTGGCGAGCCGATTAAAAACAATCAAATCACACCATTCATAGATTTCTCTACGAAAATGAGTTATGAAGTTATTACAACAGAAGTTGCTAAAATATATGATGGTATTTATCAGCACAAATTTGAAACGTTTGGCGAAGAGCTGATTAAGGAATTAGATTCCCAACCAACGATGGATGACAAAATTAAACTGGCCATCGATTTTGTGCAAAAAGAAGTTTATTATTTATATAATGAAGTGGAGATGGATGGCCATATTCCACAGCTTCCTGATAAAACGTTCAGTCGTAGACAAGGTGATTGTAAGGCAAAAACTGTGCTATTAAAAGTCATTTTAGATTATCTTGGGGTTGAATCAAATGTGGTGTTAGTAAATTACAGAGCCGATATCTTTTTACCAGTGTACACACCTTCTCCATTAATATTTAATCATGCGATTTTGAAGATTTATTACAATGATACAGTTTATTTTGTAGATGCTACATTGAACGAAGATTATGGTTATTTAGGCAGACGACAAAAAGACAGCTTTATTTATTATTTAGAAATCAAACCAAACACCACATTGCAAATTCAAGACCCATTTATCAATGATTTGCCAGATATTGAAGAAGTGATTCATATTGATGTGTTAGATGATAAAGCAACGTTATCTATGGAAAGTAAATTACGAAAAAATAGTGCCAATACGTTACGTAGCTCATTTAAAAATCAAACCAAACGTGATATTATTCAACGATTTATGGATTCTGTTCACTACAATATGAAGTTATTTAATAATTTTGATGCCAATGATATTCATGATTATTTTTCAGATGCAACCATTGATATTCAAAAAGACGATAAAAATCTGAATGAACTGTCGATTTTATTTAAAACAACGATTGATAATCCATATCTCAAAAATAATACAAAAAAGAAGTATCTTCTTTACTGGGACAGAGTTTACTTTATAAATGATGACATTGATGATTATCATCATGAAGACTTTCCACTATGGGTTGATCGTCCATCTGTCAAAATGCAGGTTCATCTCTTTACCGATAAAAAAATCGATCAAAATGAGTATTACACTAATAAAGAAGCCGAACTGACATCTAAGTACTTAAACCATTCGATTAAAAAGAAAATCGAACCAAATGGCGCGTCAATATTCATTAATCACGAAACGTATCGAAACTTGCCAATTTCTGGTGAAGACTTAGAAGAATATGCCAAAACAAACAAAGAGATTTTAGATAGTAACTTGACTGTCGGCATTGATATTCTGCCAGAATCCATGTTTTCAAAAATCAAAAATATATTCAAATAGCGATAAAAGACCCCATCAACTTATCAGTTTTGGTGGGGTTATATCATTATCAAAAATAATCACTAAAGTATGCTTCTTGATCAGGAATAATTCTCTCTAACGTTCTAAGTGTTTCTTTATCCGTTTTTAATCGCTCAATACGGTAAAGGTAAGATGGCCGTTTGTAGCTCATAAGTAATGCTGTCAGTGTTTGGATATCAATAAACACTGGATTGCCAATGGCTTCATTGGTTACCGTCAACTCATTGTCCTCATCCCACATTAAACTAAAGGTATTATTATTCCATTCAGCAATAGGATCTGTGACAACAAAATGGAAAGGTTTACCAGTTGTGATAAACGGATACTGCTTGATAAATTGTGCCACATCGACAATTCGTGCCATAAAATAAGGCTCAATCGATTCTTTGATTTCACTATCTTCAAATAAAAAAGCGATAGGTTCGTTTTTGTAGGTCGTACCATCGACATAATCAATCATCGAAAAATGGGCCGACACAAAATTCCAAAGACCTTTTCTAGCTTCTTGGTTTAAATAGAACATCTCTTTGATATGAAACACTTCTTCAGCTATCCAGTAAAAACACACCCCGCAAGGCTCACCATCTGCACTGTAATAGATTGCTGCTGTTCGTTCTTCTTCATTTTCCCAACGCCAATATTCTTCCCAGTTTAAGTCTGAGCGAATCATTGCCCCATGATTTTGCGCGGCAAAGGCTTCATAAACTTTAAACACATCTTCATGATCGATGTCTTCACGTTCGACATAGCCTGGTACATCAGCAGGTTTTGGTAATTGTGTATCTTTGATTTGAAACGAAATTTTATCAGACATAATCTCCCAACCCTTGCGACGATAGTAGGGAATATTATAGGGATAAAGGTAAGAAATCCATTGCTTGTTCTCACGCATTTTGTTTAAACCTAGTTTGATTAAGTCACTCATCAATCCCATATTAGTGTATTCTGGATACGTCCCAACACCCGTCAATCCAGCCATATCATACACTGTATCATGGATGTTAACTTCACAGGGATAGATGGCAAGTTGGCTGATCAGTTCGTCATCATCCGTAAACCACCCATAAACGTCAGCTTCCCTTAAAACAGGACGTTTCGCACGGATAATTTCTGACTCGTCTTCGTAACCACTTTCCTCAATATCCGAGTCAGTGACTTGAAACACATAGCGAAGAAGTTCATTAAATTGTTTCAGGTATTTTAGTTCCACTTTCTTTAATGTTAAATTCTTATGTGCATCTTTTGATTCCATATATCTTTCTCCTAATGTTTAATAATTTTTATTATATCAAACATATTTTGAAAATACTTTAAAAACACTCAAAAGATTGGTATAATTGAAAATGCTGATTAATAGAAAGTAGGAGATAACGATGAATTTTGATGAAATGAAAAAGAGACAAGAATCCATTCGAAATTTCTCCATCATAGCACATATTGACCATGGAAAATCAACACTGGCTGACCGAATTTTACAACAAACAGAAACCGTTTCTGATCGTGAGATGCAAGAGCAGTTACTTGATTCAATGGACTTAGAAAGAGAACGCGGTATTACCATTAAACTAAATGCCGTTGAGTTAACTTATAATGCGAAAGATGGAAAAGAATATATTTTTCACCTAATTGATACACCAGGACACGTCGATTTTACTTATGAGGTGTCACGTAGTTTAGCCGCTTGTGAGGGGGCTGTACTTGTGGTGGATGCTGCGCAAGGTATCGAAGCTCAAACGTTAGCAAACGTGTATTTAGCGGTTGATAATGATTTAGAAATTTTACCAGTTATTAATAAAATAGATTTACCAGCAGCCGATCCAGAACGTGTGAGAAACGAAATCGAAGACGTGATTGGGATTGACGCAAGTGAAGCCGTTTTAGCAAGTGCAAAAGCTGGAATTGGGATTGAAGATATTCTAGAACAAATCGTTGAATATGTTCCAGCGCCAGATGGTGATTTGAATGCACCACTAAAAGCACTGATTTTTGACTCCGTTTATGATTCATATCGTGGGGTTGTATTAAATATTCGTGTCTTTGATGGGGTCGTAAAACCTGGAGATACGATTCAATTAATGAATAACGGCGTACAATACGAAGTAAGTGAAGTGGGAATTTTCTCTCCAAAAGCTGTTCCAAGAGATTTCTTGATGGTAGGGGACGTTGGTTACTTAACGGCAAGTATCAAAAATATCCAAGACACACAAGTTGGGGATACGATTACGTTAGCGGATAATCCAGCGAGCGAGCCATTAGATGGTTACCGTAAAATGAATCCAATGGTTTATTGTGGGTTGTATCCAATTGATACATCAAAATATAATGACTTACGTGAAGCACTTGAACGTCTGCAATTAAATGACTCTGCTCTTGATTTTGAGCCAGAAACGTCTCAAGCATTAGGATTTGGTTTCCGTTGTGGGTTCTTAGGACTACTACATATGGACGTTATCCAAGAGCGTTTAGAACGTGAATTTAATTTAGACTTGATTACAACGGCACCGTCAGTTATTTATCATGTGAATATGACAGATGGCTCACAAATTATCGTCGACAACCCGGCAGAATTCCCAGAGCCAGGCGTGATTGATAGCGTGGAAGAGCCTTATGTTAAAGCACAAATCATGGTACCAAATGATTACGTTGGAGCGGTAATGGATATTTCTCAACGTAAACGTGGTGAATTTGTGACGATGGATTACTTGGATGATTATCGTGTGAACATTGTTTATAATATCCCACTATCTGAGATTGTTTTTGACTTCTTTGATAAATTAAAATCAGGGACAAAAGGCTATGCGTCACTTGATTACGAGTTAATTGGCTACCGCACAAGTAACCTAGTTAAAATGGATATCTTACTTAATGCTGAAAAAGTCGATGCATTGAGCTTTATCGTGCATAAAGACTTTGCGTACGAACGTGGGAAAGCCATCGTTGAAAAACTACGTAAATTAATTCCAAGACAACAATTTGAGGTGCCTATCCAAGCTGCAATTGGTGCGAAGATTGTTTCTCGTACCGATATTAAAGCTTTACGTAAAAACGTATTGGCAAAATGTTACGGTGGGGACGTCTCTCGTAAACGTAAATTACTGGAAAAACAAAAAGAAGGTAAGAAACGTATGAAACAAATCGGATCAGTCGAAGTACCACAAGAAGCCTTCATGGCCGTTCTTAAAATGGACGATGATGAGCCGAAGAAGAAATAGTAAACTTAAAAAAACCAGAAAGATATAAATTCTTTTTGGTTTTTTTTATATATAAACTCTTTTCCATTGATAAAATATCTCTATAGTGATATATTTGTATCATTAAGAGATAAATATATCACATTAGGAGGAGAAAGAAATGAAGAAAGAACTAACAAATAAAAGTTGGTTAATTGGTTTTTTAGGCTGTATAGGTGTATTAGGGGTTAAGGGAGAACCAAATTTTTTACTGTTCTTTTCATTTTTTGCAGGGTTTCAATATATTTGGCTATACAAATTAGGGACAATTTATGATGAAAGACTGATTGAGAATAAAAACAAAGCAGCAGTGATTGCTCTAAAAATAGCTTTAATCTTTGGATTAATTTCGAATTTAGCGATTAGTTTTTTATTTACTGAATACGAAATTCTATATAGATGGACTCTTGGAATCTTTTCATTAACCGTTGCTATTGGTCTAAATAGCTGGGCTTATCTCACTTATAAGTATGATAAGGAGGACTAATGATGGCATCTTTTAAGTCACATGTGAAAAAATACCGCTTATTAAAAGACATGACACAAGATGAGTTAGCAACGGCTGTAGGTATACGCCGAGAAACAATTGGTAGGCTAGAGAAAGCAAAGTACAATCCATCTCTTGAACTGGCTGTTAAAATTTCCAGAGTATTAGACGTCCCGATAGAGGAATTATTTGTATTTGATTTATAAATTAAAAAAGCATCTCTTTCGTAATTATTATGAAAGAGATGCTTTATTTTAACTCACATATATATAATCAGTTGGTGGTGTCCCATCATTGTAATCAATGATAATATGTTCCTTCGTGATGATATGTATTTGTGCTGCTTCACCATCAATTGAAACGTAAAGTGTATCGGTCATCGCATTGTATGAATCAACTTTAACATCCATAACCCTGACATCCCCAGGTCCAACTGGTAACGTGGACCAAGTGCCATCCTCATGTATAGTGAACATACTACCTGATTGTGGCACTCCCCATTTACCTTGCAAAGAAACCATTTTATTAAATGCGATTTCTTCCTGACTTAATGATGGTTCAGTCCTTTGTGATTCTTTCGTTGATTCCTTGATACTTGTTTGAGTTGAGCTTTCTAGTTGTTTCGTTGTAGAAGATACACTCGTTTTCATACTAGAAGTAGTTGAACTAACGTGTGGTGAGGCGTTTTTTGCTTTATTTTGTGTTCCTAAAAAGTAACCACCACCTGCAAAAATTACCACAATTAAAATAACAATTATAATATCTCGTTTGTCTCTCATATAATCCCCCAATAACTCGTCTTAGAACTTCATTATATCATGAAAGTAAATTAGTGTTATTTTATTTATTTGGGTAAGCAACCTTATAAAGGGTTCGTTGAATAAAAAAGTGGCAGTTTTTGTTATGACTACGTTCAGGTTTATTTTGCTAAAAAATGTTTTGATTCATTTTAGCTAGTTTAATTCCTATTAGCTTAAATAAAATAAACTATAGTATTTTATTTTTTTATGATACTATATAAAAAAAGGAGGTTATCAATAAATCAGTGTAAAGATTATTGTTGAACAATTTAATATTTTTAATAATCCTGATTTTGATAATTTCGAACTTATGCTAGATTCAAAAGTAAATCATAACTCACCAAAATTTCAACTAAAATTTTATGTAAAAGATACCTATGTTGCTGAAACTGTCGATGGTGACTTACAATTCATTCGAAAGTATCGTAGAAAATTCAATGAAGTTAAAGCTCTATTTTGTAAGGAATATGGGAAAGTCTATAATTATCCTGATACTATAGAGAATGATGATTCATTAGATTTAATGATAACTACTGTGAAGGCATTGCAATCACGACTTGAAAAATCTTTTTTAATACCTGGTAGTATTGAGTTGCATACTATAGAGTTGATAGGTAATTGGGAAGTATTTAACGGAAAAAATGATAGTGCCCTAGTCAAAGAATATGAGGAACAATTATTTAACAATTTCAAAAAATTTGGGCTTACTTAGCTACACATAAAAATGTTTGTGAAAGAAGGAGAAGTATCATGAAAAAGAGTGTCTATTTTATTTTACAGTTAATTGTCGGTGGTACCCTAGCTCTAACTTTCTTTAAACAATCACTAAATGTCCATCCTGATAAATTTAACTATCAATTAATATTGTATCTAGCTGGTATGTTTCTAATTTTAATTAGTTTACTCCTCATTACTAAACAACTAGCTAATGTTATTATTAAAAAAAATAAATCATCATACTCCTCTACTCTATGTTTTTTTCTTCTAGGTGTTATTATGATGGGCTTAACGTTTAATGGTATGATCCATGTGGAACGGTTAAACTTTTTAATTGAACCATATTTTATATTATTTGAATTTGGATTTTTTGTTTTTCTGATATCTGGCTGTCGATTAGTTATTCAGTTCATTTCATCATTTGCAAAACGCTAGACAAAAAGTTAAATTAATTAAAAATAATGGAGAGAGTCTTATTTAGTCAAATAGGAAATAACCTTTTATCAAAAGTCGAAGACAAGTGATTGTTTTCGACTTTTTATGATGGAATGACATAAACGATTTATCTTCTAAAAAATAAATTTTTTAGAATGTTCCATTATTAATTGTTTCCACCGAAGATTCTAATGATCTAACTTTTCAAATTGGCTGCCTTTTTAGACTCATGTGCTAAAAAAACATAATATTATACAAAAAAGTTTTTTTAGTTTTTTTGACAAAACAAATTGAAAAGAAAACGCTTACGTGATATTGTTATAATGCATAATATTTATGTTAAAAGGAGGAGTCTAGTTTGAAAAAGGTTCAAACGTTGGTAAATAAATTAGTAACACTGACATTAGTGAGTAGTTATCTAATTGGGGGAGTGGCAACTGTTGCCACAGCACAAGAATCGACAGTCAACTCAAATACTAGTGAGGTGGTTGAAAAAACCGAGACAACAACTAGTTCACAAGAGAGTACAATAGACAGTCAAAAAACAACTGAAGGGGAAAAGGCACCAACAGACAGTCAGACTCTTAAACAAACGCAAGGATCAAGTGAGCGTTCTGTCAACAAAGAAACAAAAGAAACACCGGAGACTAAAAAAACTGTTCCTGTCCAAATTTTAGGATTTAATGATTTTCATGGAGCCATTAATACAACAGGTTCAGCCTATCTTGATTCTAAAATTTCAAACGTTGGGAAAGCTGCTTTCCTATCAGCTGAATTAGATCAAGCAGAACAACAATTTAAACAAACGAATAAAAATGGGCAGTCTATTCGTGTACAAGCTGGAGATTTAGTTGGTGCTAGTCCGTCTAACTCTGCACTTCTACAAGATGAGCCGACGATAAAGATTATGAACCGACTTAATATCAAACTTGGTATTTTAGGAAACCATGAATTTGATGAAGGGTTACCAGAGTTTAATCGTATCATTGAAGGACAAGCACCAATTAAAGGAAGTGTCCAAGACACTGAAATCATCAATAACTACGCTCGCGAAAAATCAAACATGCAAATTTTATCGGCAAATGTGATTGATAAAAAAACACAAAAAAGTCCGTTTGGTTATGCACCATATGCAATCGAAACATTTGGTGATGTAAAAGTTGGGTTTATTGGGGTCGTGACAGATGAAATTCCAAACCTAGTTTTAGCACAGCACGTCAAAGATTATTCATTCATTGACCCAGCACAAGCTATTGTAGACAACGCTAAAGAGTTGAGAAATCAAGGTGTTAATGCAATTGTTGTCATTGGCCATACTGGGGCGTCTGGCGTGGATAGCTCACTTGGCGGGGAGACTACCGAAATCATTACTAAAATGAATCAGTTGGATCCTGAAAACAGTGTCGATGCTTTTTTTGCAGGACACAGCCATACGTATGCGAATGGTGTGTACAAAAATGTGCGTGTGATTCAAGGAACATCACAAGGTAAAGCTTTTTCCAATGTTTTGGGAGACATTGATGTTGAAACACAAGACTTTGTTGACACACCAAAAGGAGAAGTTTTACCAGTCTTAACAGATAAGTCTACTCCTACGTCAACACTGACACCAAACGCTGAGGTTCAAGCAATCGTTGCAGACGCTGATAAACGCATTTCAACGTTAGTTAATGAAGTGATTGGAAAAACAAGTGATGGAAAACTAATTTCACGTGATGTTAACAATGCCAACGAACAAGAATCAGCTTTAGGTAACTTGATTACTGATGGTCAGTTACAAATTGCTAGAGAAACCTTTAAAGATGACAATATCCCAATAGATTTTGCCATCACAAATAATGGTGGTATTCGAGCAGACTTACAAGTAACGGATAATGGCGATATAACTTGGGGAGCAGCTCAAGCAGTTCAACCATTTGGTAATGTCATGCAAGTGGTGTCAATTAAAGGCGCTGACTTGATTGAAGCGCTAAATCAACAATTCATTCAACATTATTTCTTACAAGTAGCTGGGATGGCTTATACCTTTACAGGTGAGGTATCAAAAAATGCTGATGGAACGAATCACGACACGAGAAAAATAAAAGACGTGACAGTTATTTCTGAAAAAGGGGATAAAACACCTCTTAAAGCAGATAAAACATATAACGTTGTTATCAATGATTTCTTATTTGGTGGTGGAGATGGGTTTTCAGCCTTTACAAAAGGGACACTGATTGGTGCACTTGACCCTGATACAAACATTTTTGTCAATTACATCAAATCACAAAAAACTGTGTCAGCCAAAGTAGAAGGACGCAAAAAACAAGCAGCCGCATCAAATGAAAAAGAAAAAAATCTAACTATTCTAGGGACAACAGATGTGCACGGAAACATTTGGAACTACTCTTATGAAGATAACAAAGAAGCAGGTAATGGTTTAGCAAAAGTATCAACTTACGCTAATACAGTTAGAGAAGAAAAAGGAAAAGACAACGTTGTTTTGGTTGATAACGGTGACATTATTCAAGGAACGATTTTAACTGACGACTTATATAATGTGAACCCTGACTTACTTAAATTAGAGCACCCAATCATTAAAGCAATGAATGTGATTGGCTATGATTCCATGACTTTAGGTAATCACGAATTCAATTTTGGACAAGACGTGATTAAAAAACTAGTCAAAGAAGCGACATTCCCAATCCTTTCAGCTAATACTTATATTAAAAAAGATGGCAAACATTTAGTTGAGCCATACACAGTGGTAGAAAAAAATGGCTTGAAAGTGGCTATTTTAGGAATGACTATTCCGGATATTCCATTATGGGATGGCCCAAGAGTTGAAAATCTAGAGTTTAAAGGCTTAGAAGAAGAAGCGAAGAAACAAGTGAAACTCATTGAAGAAAAAGAAAAACCAGACGTGATTATTGCGTCAATTCATGCAGGATTAGATAATTCACGTGCCGAAAGTGCCGCAATTAATGTGGTGAAACATGTGACGGAGATTGACGCGTTTATCGTAGGTCATGACCATAAAACAATCGCAACCAAAATTAAAGACGTTAACGGTGTAGAAAAACCTGTTGCTGGATCAAAAGATACTGGGTCAGAGATGAGCCGTATTGAGTTAGACATGGCTTATAATGATAAAACAAAAAAATGGGAAGTAAAAACGTCAACTGTCGCTGATGTTAATTTAACAAAAGTTGAAGCTGACAACGCGGTAAAAGAAGCAACGAAAGAAGCACATGAGGCAACCGCAAAATACATTCAAGAAGAAATCGGAAAAGCATCTGATAATTTCTTACCAGAGCAACAAGTACCTGGCATTCCTGAAGCACAAATGGGACCAACTGCTTTGATTTCACTGATTAATCATGTGCAATTAAAAGCAACCAAAGCAGATGTTGCAGCAGCATCATTATTTAAAGCAGATAGCCAGTTAAATAAAGGGCCAATTACGTATTCTAATATTTTTGATATTTACAAATACGCTAATACATTAGTTGGTGTCAACATCACTGGTAAGAACTTAAAAGAATACATGGAAGACAGTGCCAAATATTATAACCAATACAAAGACGGAGACTTAACTGTTAGCTTTGGTGGTAGTGGTGATTTAGATAGTAAAATCCGTGTGTATAATTATGACATGTTCGCTGGTGTTGACTATCAAATTGATGTGTCAAAACCTGTTGGAAAACGTATCATCAACCCAACAATCAATGGTAAACCTATTGATGATAATAAAGAATACAAATTAGCAGTAAATAACTATCGCTATGGCAATCTACAAAAAAATGGTTGGGTAACAAAAGAACCATACGTTGATACAGACCCAGATACATTGCGAGGATTAATTGCAAGCTACATTAAAGAAATGAAAGTGATCACACCTAAAGATGAATTAGTAACAAATTGGAAGATTGTCGGAGCAGACGGCTTAACTCACTTCTTACGTCCGGTGATGATTGACGCAGTGAAAAATGGTACATTAGCCATTGAAAGCACGCCGAATAATCGTACGCCAAACATCAATACGATTACGATTAGTGATTTAATTGAAAAAGATTTAGTCGGTAGAGTATCTGTTTCAACTCTTGAAAAAACCATTCAAACTGCTGAAAAATCAACTGACAAAAACTTAAAAGAGATGACTAAAAAAGCGAAAAAAGTCTTAGCTGAAGCAACTTCTTTGAACTCACAACTAGGTAGTGCAAGAGATGATAATGGCCAAGCTCAGGCTATTATTGATCAATACAACAAAGAGTTAGAAGACGCGATCAAAAAAGCTGATAATGGGACTCAACCAGAAGAGAGTAAGCCAGAAAAACCAGTTATTAAACTGGAAATAAACAAATTAGAAACGATTCTGAACACTGCAAGTAAAAAAGACCCAGCTCGCTATGACAAACAAGCATGGGATCAGTTTGCTAAACTAGTGAAAGAAGCAAATGACCTGTTAGAACAAGTGAAAAAAGGGCAAGCATCAAGTAACATTACGCAAAAACAAATTGATGAAATGACAAAACGAGTGACAGACCAACTGGCTGCACTTGAAAAACATTTGGTTAAAGATGAGCCAACAACTGAATCTACTGAAGAATCAAATGGTGCATCAAGTAAAGGTAACACACCATACATTGGTAGTCAGTCAAAACAAACCTCAACGAAAAACTTACCAAAAACAGGTGAGAAGAAACAAACATATCATTTGGTTGGTTTGACTCTGATAATGGGTGTTTCAACTATTGTTTATATCAAGAAAACGAAAAAAGCAGCATAATCCACTGAAACAAACTCTCCATTAACTTTGGAGGGTTTGTTTTTGACTTTAATCACAAAACATACTAGGATAGTACTATTACGTTTAAATAAACGCCGTATTAATAAAAAAGAAGCATTCTCACAGAAAAATGACGTTTGTGAAATAAAAATATCACACAATTAACATGGTTTCATAGAATATTTTGATATGATTTAGGAGTTAACATTACTAGGAGGGATATGCATGTGTACAAGTATCACATTTCAATCAGAAAATAAATTAAATTTCTTTGCTCGCACTATGGACTTTGGTTTTGAGCTCAATGGAATGCCCATTGCAATACCAAGAAACTATGAATCAACCTTTCATTTTGAAGGAACATTAAAAACAACTTATGCATTTGTAGGAACAGGACAAAAAATGGGAGAGTATATGTTTGCTGATGGAGTTAACGAAAAAGGTCTATCAATTGCAGAATTATATTATCTCAATGAAGCAAGCTATAAAAGTGAACCAGTTGATGGGAAAATCAATTTAACACAAGATGAGTTTCTAACATGGGTATTAGGTCATGTGGCCAGTATTGATGAGTTGAAAGAACTAAGTAAAAATATCGAATTAGTCGGTGTGAAAAATGACTTGGTGTCAGCAGTAACACCACTTCATTTCATCGTGTCTGATAAAACAGGGCGGTGTGTGGTCGTTGAAACAAATGATGCCACACTTACAGTAAAAGATAACCCAGTTGGTGTCATGACAAACAGCCCAAATCTTGAATGGCACTTAACAAACTTGAATAACTATTTGTCTATTCAACCAACAAACTTTGCGTCAAAAGAGCTTGATGGATATACATTAAAGCCATTTGGACAAGGTTCTGGAACTTATGGTTTACCAGGTGGTTTAACCTCTCCTGAGCGTTTTGTTCGTGCGACTTATATGAAGGCATATACTGAAAAAGGCCAAACAGAACTAGAAGCAGTGAATAGTATTTATCACATTTTAAATACTGTCACCATTCCTAAGGGTGTAAATGTTAAAGACGATGGGCACAATGATTATACACAATATCGTGCCGTATTTAATTTAACCGACTTAACTTACTATTTTAATCCTTACTACACACAAGAAGTGTACTCAGTAAAATTAACAGAAGAGTTATGTTCAAAAGATGATGTGACAGTTTTTGACGTACCACATACCTTTGAAATCAACAAATTAAATTAAAAACCAAAGAGCGTTGTTAAAAATAACGCTCTTTTTGTGTTATGATATAAGCAAAGAATCAGGAGGCGATAGGATGCAATTAGAACACGCGGCAATTTATGTAAACGATTTAGAAGGAATGAGAGTTTTTTACGAAACATATTTTGATTGTACAGCAAACGATAAATACGTTAACCCTAAAACAGGATTAGAAACATACTTTTTAACCTTTGAAACAGGAGCCAGACTTGAGCTGATGACTAGACCAGAAATAGTCGATGAAGACAAACCGTTATATCAGACTGGTTTCACTCATTTAGCTTTTAAAACAAATTCCAATGAGAAAGTCGATATGTTAACATCTCAATTAAAACAAGATGGCTTTGCTGTGTTAAGCGGGCCGCGAACAACAGGGGATGGTTATTACGAAAGTGTCATTTTAGATCCAGAAAATAATCAAATTGAAATTACATGTTAAAAGCCAACCATATAACGTTGGCTTTTTTATATTCCTAATCTGAAATCAGCCAACGTGTTCCCAATCTCATCTGTGGTGATCCCGATATATCGTTTCGTTACTTTTTCTGAACTATGATTAAAAATCTCCATTAGTGTGGCGATGTCTCGTGTTTTACGATAATAATGATAGCCAAATGTTTTTCTGAGTGAGTGAGTCCCAATATCTTTTCGCCCAAGATTATCGGCGATTTTTTGGTATTGCTTATAAACGGTATTCACTTTTATATGGCCATCTTGCTGACGACTAGGGAATAACCACTCATCATCCTCTTTTCCCTCGATGTATTCGGCAATAACATCTTGCAAATTATCTAAATACAATACTTTTCGTTTGCCAGTTTTCCGCTCAATGATAATCGGTCGTTTCTCATATTTTATATCTCGAACTTTTAATTTTACAATATCTGACATCCTCAGCCCATTGTTAATTCCAAAAATAAATAAAAAGGTATCGCGTTCTGGATAGTTTGTTCTTCTTAACCAGAATAAAAAATCATCTATCTCTGTTTGACTGCGTAACGGTTGAACATTGTACGACATATTATCCCTCTTTTCCGTAAATTTTACAGTTCACTATTTTTATTATATAATAACATAATAATGAACTTAATAATATAGAATTTTAAACCCTTGATAAATCAACTTTTAAGTTCATGATTTTACATAATATAGTGAACTCAATATTGGTGAAAAGAAAAAGATAATTTTTCTTAGGACGATTTTAAGCACTTTAAAATTATTTAAGAAGGTAATTATCCATTAAACGCCTTTAAATCACTTTAAAGAAAAATAGGGGATACAACTATGAGATTAATCAATTTAGAGGATGTTAGTATCGAAACGATCAAATCATTTAAAGATGCTTTTAAATACGAAAAAGAAACCATTCATGGATCGCATCAACTTCAACGGGCGAATAATTTGCATAAATGGATGAAGGAAATCAAACGATTAAAAGAAAAAGATTATCAGCAAGCAGTTCAAACTAGTCACTTTGCCTTAATGACAGATGATAATGTAATGATTGGCATATCTGATGTTAAGCATCATTTAACGCCTTACCTTCAAAAAGAGGGAGGACATATAAGCTATACCATTTTACCGAATTTCCAGGGACAGGGATTTGGCACAGTTCTTTTAAAAGAAACGCTAAAAGAAGCTCAAAAGATTGGACTAAACACCATTCATCTAACAGTCAAAGAAACAAATGAGGCTTCTCAAAAAATTATCGAAAAGAATAATGGAATAAAGATTAGGCAAATTAGAGTAAACCAGTATAATGTGTGGCATTATCAAATCAATATAGATTACAGTAATAATGTTATGTAAACCATATATTAAACAAGAGCTGACCCTAAAAAAATAATCCCACGATATTTTAATTATTTTATTGACATATTCTCATTTAGCGACTATACTTAATTCAATCTTACATCAGTTTGGAGCGGAAATCTTATGAACATAAAACATATTATTAAAAACCCACAACTGAATAATTACTACTTTAGCTATTTTAGATAGGTTTGTGTTCATCAATGTATGGATACAAACAACCCAAGTTTGTATCTATGATGGCTAAGGAAATTTAGATTGATTTCAAAACCCACATAGATCTTAAAAAATCTATAGTGGTGTTTTACATATACTGTATATTAAGTATAAGGATGTTCACTGTAGAGATTTTTAAGTCTACGTGAACATCTTTTTTATTTAGTTAGGAGGAATATGAACAAATGGAAATAAATGGTTATACACAGCTAGCAGGATTTTTTGCTAGCCCGGCTAAACATAGCTTATCTCCCACATTACATACGGCTTCTTTCCAAGCAGCAGGTATTAATGCCGTTTATCTAGCATTTGATATTGCACCGGATAAGTTAAAAGACGCTATCATATCTATTCGAACGTTTAATATGATGGGAGTTAACTTATCCATGCCACATAAGGTTAATGCTCTCCCGTTTATGGATGATTTGTCAGAATCAGCAACATTAATTGGTGCTATTAATACCATTGTTCAGGTAGATGGAAAACTAATTGGGCATAATACGGATGGATATGGTTTTATCGAAAGTTTACGTGTTAACCATATATCTATTAAAGGACAAACTATGACTCTACTAGGAGCAGGTGGCGCTGCAACTGCTATTTTAGTACAAGCAGCCCTTGATGGATTTAGTACCATTCATGTATTCAGTCGTCGTGGTAAACGATATGACGAGATGAAAAAAAAGATTGAGAAACTATCTGATAGTGTTTCTTGTAAGATAACTTTAACCGATTTATATCATACAGATGCTTTAAAAGAAGCAATTAATAAATCACACTTACTCGTTAACTCAACCAGTGTTGGCATGATTAATGATGAGTCCTTAATTGAGGATGAGTCACTATTACGAAAAGACTTGGTTGTCTATGACGTGATTTATAACCCAAGAAAAACCAAACTCTTAAAACAAGCAGAGAAAAAAGGATGTCAAATCATTAATGGGCTTGATATGTTATTGTATCAAGGAGCAAAGGCGTTTAATCTATGGACAAACCAAGATATGCCTATTGAAAAAGTAAAACACATAATAGAAAAAGCGTAAAGAAAGAAGGAAATCTCATGATCGTTATTATGAAATTAGGTGCAACAAGTGAACAAATTAATCAAGTCGTAAAAAGAATTGAAGAAAGTGATTTAGAAGTTCAAGTAAACACTGGTGAAGAACAAGTCGTTTTAGGAATTAAAGGTGATACACGAAATATTCAAGATATCGCGTTCAATAGTTATGAAGGGGTAGATAAAGCTGTTCGTATTACGAACACATATAAACTAAGTTCCCGTGAATTTCATCCGGATAACACAGTTGTAGACGTTGATGGGTTAAAAATTGGGGATGGTAGTTTCATCACAATGGCTGGTCCATGTTCAATCGAAGGATTAGACCAAATTCGTGAAACTGCTCGTATGGCAAAAGCTGGTGGAGCAAGTGTCTTACGTGGTGGAGCGTTCAAACCTCGTACTTCTCCATACGCTTTCCAAGGTTTGGAAGAAGAAGGATTAAAATACATTAGACAAGCAGCTGATGAGTTTGATATGAAAGTTATTACAGAAGTGATGGATGAAGCTCATATTGATATGGTCGCTGAATACTCTGATATTTTACAAATCGGTGCTAGAAACATGCAAAACTATAAATTACTTAGCGCTGTGGGACAAACTGGTAAACCAATCGGCTTGAAACGTGGGATTGCTGGAACGATTGATGAGTGGTTAAATGCTGCGGAGTACATCGCCGTTTCTGGAAAAAGTGATGTTATCTTTATCGAACGCGGCATTCGTACTTACGAAACAGCCACAAGGAACACATTTGATTTAAGTGCCATTCCTCTTATTAAAAAATTAAGCCACTTCCCTATTATTGCTGACCCTAGTCATGGTACTGGTGTATGGGACTTAGTCACACCAATGGCAAGAGCTAGTGTCGCTGCAGGAGCTGATGGCATGATCGTTGAAATTCATCCAGATCCAGCCAACGCTTGGTCAGACGGACAACAATCATTAAATGAAAAAACTTACTTACGAATGATGGACGAAGTAAATGTGTTAGTTAAAGCAATGGAAGAAATTAAATCACTATAAACTAAAGGAGTCTTTTGCATGATTGAAGTAAATTTACCAAATCACCATTATAAAATTGAGGTTCAACGAGGTCTTTTGAAGTCTTGTGGGCAATGGGTGGCGAATATATGGCGACCACAACGAGTAGCGATTATCACAGATGAAACTGTCGCAGAACTTTATGGTGATGATGTGGCTGATAATTTAGTTGATCACGGCTTTGACATTACCATGCTTGTTGTCCCACCAGGGGAAGAAAGTAAATCACTAGAAAAAGCAACATATTTATATGATGCGCTAGCTGATAACGGCTTTACACGTAGTGATGGAGTTATTGCCTTAGGTGGAGGTGTCATTGGAGATTTAGCAGGGTTTGTGGCCTCGACTTATATGAGAGGACTGCATTTTCTACAAATCCCAACCACTCTTTTAGCTCAAGTTGATTCTAGTATTGGTGGCAAGACTGCTGTTAATACTAAAAAAGCGAAAAACCTTGTCGGAACGTTCGCTCAACCTGATGGTGTCTTAATCGACCCAAATGTTTTAAAGACGTTGGAAATGAGACGTGTCAGAGAAGGTATCGCGGAAATAATCAAATCAGCTGCTATTGCAGATAAAGAGCTTTGGGATTACTTAGGAACACTAAAAAATGAAGAAGATTTACTCAATCATGCAGAAGAAGTCATTCATGCGTCACTAAATGTCAAACGTCGTGTCGTTGAAGAAGATGAATTTGATCATGGTAGTCGGCTAACACTTAACTTTGGTCATACAATTGGTCATGCGATTGAAAAAACATCTGGTTATGGTGTGATTAGTCATGGTGAAGGGGTTAGCTTAGGTATGGTCATGATTTCGACTCGTGCGGAAGCCTTTAACCAATCACCTAGAGGAATCACTGAAGAATTAATTACCATGTTGAAAAAATTTAATTTACCAACAAGTATTGCGTTAAATCGTGAGACGATTTTTGAAGCGATTACGCATGATAAAAAAGCACGTGGGAACACACTAAAAATAATATTATTAAAACAAATTGGCCAAGCCAAAATCGTAGATATACCGATTGAACAAATGAAAGATTACATTATTGAGGAGGAAGTATAGTGAGATATATTACAGCCGGTGAATCACATGGTCCTGAACTAACAGCAATCATTGAAGGACTTCCTGCAGGATTACCTTTAACTGCAGATGACATAAACAAAGAATTAATTAGACGTCAAACAGGATACGGTCGTGGTGGGCGTATGCTTATTGAAACAGACCGTGTTAGAATCACGTCAGGTTTACGTCACGGAAAAACATTAGGTTCTCCTATTACACTAGTCGTTGAAAACAAAGACTGGAAGAACTGGACAAAAGTTATGGGGATTGAAGACGTGCCTGAAAAACAAAAGAAAATCCGTCGTGTCGCTAGACCTAGACCAGGACATGCTGACTTAGTTGGTGGCATGAAATACCACTTCAATGATTTAAGAAACGTGTTAGAACGCTCGTCGGCACGAGAAACAACAATGCGAGTGGCAATCGGTGCAATCGCTAAAAAAATCCTTTCAGAATTAGACATTGACGTTGCTGGTCATGTTACCATGCTTGGTGGGATTAAAGCAACAGTGCCTGATGGCTTAACTGTCTCAGAAATTCGTGATATTTCAGAACAATCAGATGTGCGTGTGGTAGATGCCACGGTTGAACAAGAGATTCGTGACTTAATTGATGAAACAAAGAAAAAAGGTGACACAATTGGTGGCGTCGTTGAAGTATTAGTTGGTGGCGTTCCTGCAGGATTAGGAAGTTATGTCCAATGGGATCGAAAACTAGATGCCAAAATCGCACAAGCTGTCGTTAGTATTAACGCGTTTAAAGGTGCAGAGTTTGGCGTAGGCTTTGAAGCTGGTGTATTACCTGGTTCTCAAGTCATGGATGAAATTCTTTGGGATGAAAAAAATGGCTATACAAGACGTAGCAATAATTTAGGTGGTTTTGAAGGCGGTATGACAAACGGTGAGCCAATTGTTGTCCGTGGGGTGATGAAACCTATTCCGACTTTATACAAACCTCTGCAAAGTGTTGATATCGACACAAAAGAGCCATACAAAGCAAGTATCGAACGCTCTGATAGTACAGCAGTTCCGGCTGCAAGTGTGGTAGCTGAAAATGTCGTAGCAACTGTTGTAGCAAATGAAATTCTTGAAAAATTTGAGAGTGATTCATTTGAAGAACTTGTTCAATCAGTAAAAGAATACAGAGAGTACACTAAAAACTTTTAGTTGCTAGGAGGATGTGTATGACTGGGAAAACAATCATGATTGTTGGTCTAGGATTAATCGGTGCTTCCTTGGCTAAATGTATAAAAATTGACCATCCTGAAGCTAATGTTATTGGTTGGGATTATTCTGATAGCACAAAACTAATTGCTAAAAAAATTGGCATTGTAGACGAGATTCCTCATTCATTTGAAGAGGGTGCCAAAATGTCAGATGTCATTATTTTAGCCACACCTGTGTCAATTTCAATTGACTATTTAAATCAACTAGCATCACTTCAATTAAAAGAAAACCTCTTAGTGAGTGACACAGCTAGTACCAAAAAAGACATTATGCAACAAGCCAAAGAGATGCCGTTTGACTTTATTGGTGCTCACCCAATGGCAGGTTCACACAAGTCTGGTGTCACAGCCGCTGATGAGAACTTATTTGAAAATGCTTATTTTATTATAACGAACGATCGACACATAAACCGTGTGGAGGAGTTAACACAACTATACAGCGGAACTCATGCCAAATATGTGGAACTAACATCTGATGAGCACGATGAAATCACAGCGATGTTATCCCATTTGCCACATATTATCGCATCAGGTTTAGTCAATCAAGCCGATGACTTTAATCAAGAGCACCCACGAGCCAAACAATTAGCCGCTGGAGGATTTCGTGATATTACTAGGATTGCCTCATCAGACCCGAAAATGTGGACGGATATCTTAATGAGTAATCGCACCACACTTGTACAAGAGCTTGATGATTGGCAAAAGCAAATGAGTCAAGTGAAACAGTGGTTATTAAGTAAAGACTCTGATGCCATTTATGATTTTTTTGAACGGGCAAAAGAAACCCGTGATCAACTTCCAATCCACCAAAAAGGGTCAATCCCGGCATTTTACGATTTATTTGTGGACGTGCCGGATAAACCTGGGATTATTGCTGAAGTAACGGGGATTTTAGGAGAAGCCAATATCTCAATCATCAACTTAAAAATATTAGAAACACGAGAAGACATTATCGGTGTGCTGCAGGTTAGTTTTAAAAATGACCATGACTTATTGCAAGCAAAAGAATGCATTGAAACACACACAGATTATGTCTGTCGAACACAATAGGAGGAAATGACATTATGAAATTAATCTCAGCTAGTCCATTAAATGGAACCATTCACGTTCCTGCTGATAAATCTATTTCACATCGAAGCATTATGTTTGGTGCGATTTCAGAAGGTACCACAACCATCAAAAACTTCTTACGAGGAGAAGATTGTTTAAGTACACTTAACGCATTTAAAAGTTTAGGTGTGCCAATCACAGATGATGGTGAAACCATTCGTGTAACAGGTGTAGGCTTTGATGGTCTAAAAAAACCAGCTACATCACTTGATTTAGGTAATTCTGGTACCACCATTCGTTTGATGATGGGAATTTTGGCGAAACAGTCATTCGACACCGTTTTATTTGGTGACGAGTACTTAAACAAACGCCCAATGAATCGCGTCATGTTACCACTTAATCAAATGAATGCTAATCTATCTGGGCATGATAATAGTGAATATCCTCCTATTCATATTTCAGCTAATAATCAACTAACACCAATCACTTATCACATGCCAGTAGCAAGTGCTCAAGTGAAATCTGCTATCTTGTTTGCAGCCTTGCAAGCTGATGGTGAGACAACCATTATCGAAAAAGAACCGACTAGAAATCACACTGAAGAGATGATTCGTCAATTTGGTGGGACGATCACAACAGATGGAAAAGACATTCGTATGACAGGTCCACAACGATTAGTTGGACAAAACGTTACTGTGCCTGGTGATATTTCATCTGCAGCGTTCTTTTTAGTTGCCGGAGCTATTGTGCCAAATAGTGACATAGTGCTTAAAAACGTGGGGGTTAACCCAACGAGAACAGGGATTCTAGATGTTTTAGAAGAGATGAATGCCGATGTGGTGATTAGTGAAGAAGATCATGCTAACCAATCAGCCACCATCACTGTCAAAACAAGTAATTTAACTTCTACAATAGTTGGTGGGGATATTATTCCTCGTTTGATTGATGAAATTCCCATTATTGCGTTACTTGCAACACAAGCAAATGGTCAAACAATCATTAAAAATGCTGAAGAACTAAAAGTAAAAGAAACCAATCGTATTGACGCAACAGCTGAAGAATTAAGAAAACTTGGTGCAGATATCAAGCCAACAGAAGATGGGTTAATCATCAATGGCCCATGTCAATTGCACGGTGGAAAAGTATCTAGTCGAGGGGATCATCGTATAGGGATGATGCTTCAAATCGCTGCGTTACTAACTGATGAAGAAGTCATTATGGAAAAATCAGAAGCTGTCTCAGTATCGTATCCCAATTTTTTTGATGACGTCTATCAATTAAGAAAAACAAGGAGGGGCTAATATGACGATTGTCTTAATCGGTTTTATGGGTGCCGGAAAAACAACAGTAGGAAAAATTTTAGCTCAAAAAACAAGTAGTAAACAAGTTGATTTAGATAAATACATCGTTGATAAAATTAATATGCCAATATCTGAGTATTTTGATAAATATGGAGTAGAAGCATTTCGAACATTAGAAACACAAATTTTAAAAGAACATGTTAATTTCCCAGGTATTGTCTCGCCTGGCGGTGGCGTTATTTTAAAAGAGGAAAATCAAGCCATTTTAAGAAATATGCCATTAGTTGTTTATTTACAAACAAATTTAGATGAGTTGCTAAACCGTATCGAACATGACTATGAAAATTATCGTCCGCTGATTGATGATAAAACGGTTGACGAGATAAGAGAAATCTATTTGCCAAGAGTACCCCTTTACGAAGACATTGCACATCATACTATCAATACAACAGATAAAACGCCGGAACAAATTGCAGATATGATTTTAGCATTGGTAGGTGATTAAATGGAAGTTGGCTATTTAGGTCCTAAAAATTCATTTACTTATAAGGCAGCCTCTTATTATTTCGATGATAGCTCATTACAACCCTATTCGAGTATTACCAGCTGCCTAAACGCCTTAACACATATGCAAGTAGATTATGTGGTTGTTCCAATAGAAAATTCGTTGGAGGGTTCAGTGCATACTAGCATAGATGGGCTGTTTCACCACAAAGATATCAAAGTATATAAAGAAATTATTCTTCCTATAAAACAAAACTTATTAGTCAATGACTTGACGATAGTGCCTGAAAAAATACTCTCTCACCCTCAAGCTATCGCTCAATCACAACACTTTTTAGAAACATGTTATCCGAATGTATTGATTGAGCAAGTACCATCTACCACTTTTGCGGCCGAATACGTCGCTGGACATCCAGATGAATCAGTTGGAGCGATTGCCTCAAAAGAAGCAGCAGAAGAATATGGCTTAGAAATTTTATCAGAAAATATCCAAGATAATCGATTTAATCAAACGCGTTTTTGGTTATTAGGAAAACAACCATTCAAAATTGATGATTCTAATATACAGAAATTAAGTTTGTTTATCACGTTACCTAAGAATACACCTGGAATTTTACATAAAGTCCTTTCTGCGTTTGCTTGGCGTGAAATTGATTTAAGCAAAATAGAGTCAAGACCACTAAAGACAGAGTTAGGTGAATATTATTTTATTATTGACGTCATCATTCAGGATAATATCCCTCTAGTTGAACACGCATTAGAAGAAATCACGCTATTAGGTGTGACTTACCAGCATCTAGGCTGCTACTCAATTGTTATAAAGGAGTGAAGTAAGTGTTAATTAATTGCCAAAACGTGTCATTTATAAGAGAAAAAGAATGTATCTTACAAGAAATAAATTGGCAAATGAGTCCAGGGGAGAACTGGGTCATTTTAGGGTTAAATGGGTCTGGGAAAACAACGCTTTTAAAAATGATAACGGGATATAATTGGCCTTCAAATGGCGAATTAACAGTTCTTGGTGAAACGTTTGGAAAGACATCCATCCCTGATTTAAAGAAAAAAATAGGGTGGGTCAGCTCAGACTTAAAACATCGAATTAATTCTAATGATGTATCTGAAAACATTGTCTTAAGTGGCAAGTTTGCAAGTATTGGAATTTGGGAGAAAACAACCAAAGATGAGGAAGACCTAGCCAAACACATTCTAATTCGATGTGGTGGTAAAGCGTTGATTGGTAAGAAGTTCGGTATACTGTCACAAGGTCAACAGCAAATTGTGCTAATTGCTAGAGCGTTGATGGCTAAGCCTGAACTACTGATATTTGATGAACCTTGTAATGGACTTGATTTGTTTGCAAGACAATCCATGTTAGATAGAATTGATCACATCGCACAAGAAAAACAAACGAAAGGGTTAATCTTTGTTACTCATTATATAGAAGAAATTCCAGCAAGTTTTGACCATATATTATTACTTAAAGATGGAAAAATATTTGCAAAAGGATTAAAATCAGACGTCTTAACGCCTGATTTGTTAACACGATTTTATGACAATGCTGTTGAGGTCATTAAATTACCAGATAATCGACTAACCATTATACCAAAAAGTTCTAAGTGATTACTTCAGAGCTTTTTATTTTGTTGTCGTTAGGAAGAGTGGTGTATTATCTTGTCGATAGAAAATTATTTTAAGTTGGTTTACATAATATATATTAAACGAAGTTGGTTTTAAGAGCTTTAAATACTTAAAAGTGATTAACTATCAATGAAACTTACTTTAAAATCATTTGACACACATGCATTTAGTTATAACTTTTCATTAATTCATTTGATATGTGTTTCGATGACCAATCTAAATTCTTTAACCCAGTTACATATATAGATAATCATAATTAAAATATTCGCTACAAAAGTTTTAATTTATTCAAACTTAGACAAATCATTAATCAACTAATAATTTAAGTTCATACAATTCATATTTATAAATAAATTTACCAGATCAGTTTAATCATTTTATGAACTGGCTTAATAACATCATTACTTAAATATACTATGGCTTTGTTTTTACCTTTCTTGAAAGTATTATCTTTCCGGAAAACTAGACCTAATCAATAAAATAACAAAATAAATTATATTTTATTGACATTTTTATATTAAAAGTATATTATTAATACAAACATATGTTTGGAGGTTTAGTTATGTCACAAGAAAAAAATATTACACGATTGGAATATGAATTGAAATCTCTCCCCTTTTTTATTCAAGAATATATCGAAAAAAAGCGGATTGTGCCCTATTCTGTCACTACTTTATATGAATACGCAAAAGAATACCGACGTTTCTTTGAATGGTTAAAACAAGAAGCCATTATGTCAAACGACCTCTCTTCTATCTCGTTACAAGATTTACGAAACTTAACAGAGCGTGACGTTGAATTATATAAAGGATTTTTGTTAGCCTCTCCTCGTTTAGGGACGACGGCTGACGGTCAATTAAGAAGTCACGTCAGTATTCAACGTTCGATCACGGCATTAAAGTCACTCTTTCATTTTTTAGCAACGCAGACTGCTGATGAAAATGGTGCGACTTACCTATCTCATAATATTATGGATAAAGTTGATAATGTTAAAACTGGTCGAACCCTTCAAGATCGGTCACGATCGATTGAAAATAAACTATTTATTGGTGATGAGTCGCTTGATTTTATTGAATTTATTGATTCAACCTATGAAAAAACGCTACAAAGTCATCAAGCAAAAAGTGCATTTTATCGTAATAAAGACCGTGACATTGCGATTATCGCCTTATTCCTAGGAACTGGTATGCGTCTTTCTGAATTAGTGAACATGAAAGTATCTGATTTAGATGTTTTAAATATGGAAGCAACCGTGATTCGAAAAGGAGGTTTCAAAGATACAACCATGATTTCATCTATTTTTATGCCATACATCACGCAATATTTAGATAACAGAGAAAAATTATATCATCCTGAAAGCAGTGAAAAAAGTCTGTTTTTATCGTTTTACCGAGGATCAGCTCAACGAATTGATCAATCTACGGTAGAAAAACTGGTTGGAAAATACAGTAGTGTGTTTAAAACCCGTGTGACGCCACATAAACTTAGACACACTGTCGGCACACAGCTCTACAAAAAAACCAATAGTTTGCTAACTGTTTCCCACCAACTAGGACAAACAGGAACAAGTGCCACAGCGATTTATACGCACATCATCGATGAAGAAAAACGTGAAGCCATCAATGATTTATGGACGAATTAAGCCATTCAACTAAAAATGAATGGCTTTTATTTTTTATTTATCAAAAATTCGCCTATTTATTATATATGTTTGCTATACTTATTTTTATGACGTTATTAGTATAAAGGAGTTTTGATATGTCCAACAAAAAATATGAAATTGAAGTGCCTGCCCCTTTACTCGACTCTATAAAGGGATCGGATGATATGGTTCAAATTAGACGCGAATCGACTAAATTAATTATTGAAAAACCAACTAACTATAAGAATAATGAATCTGTGTCATTACGGTACTTTATTTACCCGTCGATTGTTGTGACAGTTATTTTTTTCTTATCCGTTATGACGAGAAAAATGTCGCAAGTTCCACTTACAGGTAATGTTTCGATAGCCAGTCACTTGATTTATCTTGGATTGATTAGTGGCATGTGCTCATTTACTTATTTTTTTATAAAAGGCAAAAAAAATCCTAAAAATAAATCAACACAAGATATTTACTGGCGTAATGTACCGACTATTATCTTTTCGTTTACTGTCACACTTGCGTTATTATTATCAGCGTTCTTTTGGATGATTAGTAAGTTATTTGTCGGGGCAAGTTTTGATGTATTAACAGCAGGGGCTGTGTTTTTCTTTTTTGCCTGTGTGATTAACTATTACATGATTTATTCAGCCAATATTTTCACCTCATCCATGATTGTCTCCTTACTTATCTCCGTTATTATGGGTGGTGTATTCTTTGCAATGCTAACTAACAGTCAGAGTAAGTGGTGGCAATACAATTTTAGCTATCTTGGTACAAATGATGTCGTTCGTAGTTGGCCGTTTAACCTAACGCTAATACTCGCTTCACTTCTCATGATTGCTTTAGTCGATTATTTGTTTGTTAGTCTCAATAACCATGGCTACAAAGGAAAAGGTATCGCAACCTTACGTATTCTAATGACGATGCTATCACTTTCGCTTGGTGGAGTTGGATTCTTCCCTAACAATAAAGGTGTGTGGCACGAGATGCACAATAGAGCAGCTAACTTGATGGTGCTGATCATTATCCTCTTAATTATCGGGATTAAATGGTTGCTACCAAAAGTAACCAAAGAGTTTTTAATTGTTTCCTATGCAATAGCAATTTGTTTAGTCGTCTCAAACTTTTTATTTGAAACAATTGGTTATCTATCACTCACAGTATTTGAGATTATAGCGTTTGGCTTAGCGTTTAGTTGGATACTTTTACTACTACAACAAATCAACCGCCTAACGTCTTACGATGATGATGTCATTTTGATTAATTTAAAGGATATAACACAAAAAGAAGTGGAGAAATAAATCCCCACTTCTTTTTTTATTGATTCTTTTTAAATGTTTGATAATAATCATTCAACAATTCAAGCATTTGTAAGCCAATTTGTTGGTAATCTTTCGTTGGCAAGTTGGCTTCAGATACTCTTAAATCACCAGGATTAGCACCAAATCCAACCCCATCCATCAATACAATCCCATTTTTCTGAGCGAGATTGACAAGGAAATCAATTTGTTCATAGTGTTCCATCAAATAGTTTTTAAAATCTATGCCATATCTTTCCTCAGCTAAGTGATAGATGTTGATCATTGAATAATATTTCGCATTTTTTTCGCTCTCATCTTTTTGATAGTTTAGCGCAGCATGAAGGTTTTCATAGCGTTCATTCACGAGTTTTTTTGATGCTTCTATATATGAATCTTCCTCATTTTTCACAACCAAATGAGTTAAACTAAACAAGGCTTCCATTATTTGAGATGGTGTAGACAAACCAGCAATATGATATAGCCCGATTGAGCGACTATCAGCTACCATACGATTGATAAAGCTCATTTCTTGAGTGTCCATCACAACTAAATTATAGCGTTTATTTAATTCCTCGTGCTCTTCATCAGATAAATTAGCAATTAGTTTATCAAACACGTTCTCTTTGTTTAATGCTATCACACCTAATCGCCAACCAGTTGCCCCAAATAGTTTTGAATAAGAGTAAACCAGCAATGTGTTAAATGGGCAAACTGAATACACCGTTTGAAAATCTTCTACAAAAGTACCATACACATCATCTGTAATAATCATCAAGTCTGGATTATTCTCAACTGCTTTTTTTATCTCTGCTAAACTGGTATCATTTAACGCTTTGGAACCAGGATTACTTGGATTTACTAAGAAAAATGCTTTTAATTCAGGATCATTTAACTTTTGGATAGTGTCGGCATCTATTTCCCAATTATTTTCTTCTTTTGAAGATAAATCCACTTCTACTAGTTCATAGTCATTTAAAACAGGGATTTGAAGATACGGCGTAAAAATTGGTGTGTTAATCGCAATTTTATCTCCAGGACGAATCAATTTATTTTCTCTTAATGATTGGAATGTGTAAACAATCGCGGCACTTCCTCCTTCAGTTGGAAAAAGAGTGGTATCATTAGCCAAATCAACCCCATTGTACAAAACACTTTGTAGATAGTGATTTAAAATAACTTCTGTATTGTTTAAAACGCGATTTGGTGAAGGATAGAGATTACCAAGTACACCATCTACAAATTCTTTCACTACCTCATCAAGGTTTAGTGATAAATCATTTTTTAGATAGTCTAAACACGTCATCAAAAAGTCATCCGTTTCGTTATTATTAGGATCTAAGAAAGAGATAAAACGATTAGAAATACCATCAAGTTCGGTGTACCCAACTAAATCGCCATCAGAAATCGTTCTTTCTGATTCTTCTATCCCAAATTCTAACAGTCTAGAAAAGGCTAAACGTGCTTTTTTATTTATCCAATTTGGGTTTCCTCGTCCAGCATTTAAATAAGGATTGCCTTTAGTATTTTCTTTTGCGAGTTCTACCATTTTTTCACTAATTTCAAACGCTCCAAGTTTTTCAATTTTCTTTTCGTCTGTTTTGTTTATCATGTTATCTCCTCCATTGATTAACTAAGTCGTTTATTAATGGTTGTTATTATATCACTATCAATAGTTAAAACTAGTTACTATCCAAATGATTCGATAAAAGGTCAATTCATTCATAAAATCATCACAGATAAATAGAAATAAAATAAGACTAATTAGAAAATAAATTCTAACTAGTCTTATTGGTTAACATAATAAAATTATCGTTATTCGTTTATTGTACGTTCTGCAATCGTGAAATCTCCCGCATAAGCAACATCTTCTCCTGCAATTTTTTGATAAAGATCTCTCCCTTTACCTGCGAGAATAACAGTATCTTGACTTGTCGCCATGCTTAGAGCTTTTTTTATAGCTGCTTCACGGTCAAGTTCGATGTGCTGCTCAACTGAGTCATTTACAATATAGCGACTAATTTCTTTTGCAATATCATGTGGTTTTTCATTTCCCGGATCATCAGACGTTAAAATGGCAACATCAGTGTAATCATTTAACACTTCGCCAAAGTCTTTTCTTCGTGAAATAGCCTTATCTCCCGTACTACCTATCACCGTAATAATTCGCCCATCGTGATGCTCTTGTTTTGCAAAGCTAAGTAAACTTGTTAAGCTCACCTTATTATGAGCATAGTCAATATAGACTTTTGAGCCATTTTTCTGTGTTAATTGTTCCATTCTTCCAGGTACCATCGCTTTTTTTAGTCCTTCTTGGCACGTTTCAATTGGAACATCTAATAATCTGGCAGCCATAATACTTGCCAAAGCATTGTCTTTATTGAAATCCCCCATTAAGCCGAGTTCATAAGTAGCACATAGGTTTAATAAATCTTGTTTACTTTTTACCTCAAAACTTGTTGATGTACTACCTTTTTCCCAATGATAATCAGCTTCCTTATTAGTGGCACTGTATGTCACTGTTGGAATTTGGCTATTCTGTGCTTCTTCTAAAATCAGTTGGACATTTGTTGTATCTAAATTCACGATAAATTGTTTTGAATGATGAATCAACTGACGTTTACAATAGTAATAATCGTCAAACGTTGGGTGTTCGATTGGACTAATATGATCAGGTGAAATATTTAGAAAAATCCCAATATCAAACGTAAGTTGATACACTCTATTCAATTTATATGCTTGAGATGAGACTTCCATCACTAAGTGTGTCATGCCATTAGTTACCGCTTCATTCATCATACGATACAAGTCTAGGGACTCAGGAGTCGTTAAGTGTGATTTGAAATACGTTTGACCATCTAATGTTGAGTTCATCGTAGAAAACATGGCTGTCTTTTGATTATTGTATTCATCTAACATGTATTTTAAAAAGTAAGCAGACGTTGTTTTACCTTTTGTTCCGGTAAAGGCAACGAGTTTGAGTTTACTTTGTGGATAATCATAAAATGCCATACTTAAAATAGCCATTGCCTTACGTATATCCGTGACAATAATTCCTAAATGTGCGTCAACGTCAAATGGTGTTTCAGATACATATATCTGCAATCCTTCAGCCAAAGAAGACATAAGATATTCTTCTTTAAAGCTTGCCCCTTTACAAAAAAATAACGTCTCACTTGTCACGTTTCGTGAGTCATAGGATAAATGGGTTAATGTTTTATTTTCTACAGGCAAATCATAATGCCAGCTGTTTTTATGTATAAATTCTTTTAATAACTTATTTTCTTTTAATAGTTGTTCAATCTGTTGCAATGATATTGTCAAAAAAACCACGCCTTACTAATATAATTTAGTGCTATTATATCATACAATGTCAAGAATCAAGTTACTAAGCTTATTTAAATTAAACAATCATTGTTTTTTTATGGTGTGTTTTTATAACTTTGTTCAAAGGGAACACTTACTTATATCCGTTTCTATGGACTATATGGTATAGTTAGTATAAGTAAGTTGTTTTTTAATGATAAAAACAGTTATTTGGAGGAATCATTATGAAATCTATTAAATTATTTGTTGTACTTCTTATTGCGAGCGTTTCCTTAGTTGCATGCACGCCTCATTCTTTTCAACAAGAGTTGACCAAACACGATTGGGTATTGATTACGGAGTCTGAAGAGCAACTGCCTCCTTTGAATGTGAGATTTGATCATGATAAATTAATCTCAACTATTGATACAAAGGCCTTTAATAAAAAAGACAAAGACTATGTTGGCGATGAATTGTATAATAAATTTGCTAAACAATTATCAAACAATACCGAACAAGTTTCACGTTATTCAATTGAAGATGACGAAATCACGTTAAAAACAGATCAACTAGACATTAGTGGGATTTTTAAAATGGAACGAGATGGAAAAGATATTATTTTAACCCCAATCGACAGTGTTGATAATACAGATGTGATTATCAAACTAACCCCAAAAAAATAATTTAAGAAAAGTTAGTTAAGGTCTTACATGACTTTAACTAACTTTTTTAGTGGTTCTACGCCAAAATGCTTGGCTTGATAAAGTACAATCTTGGCACAAGCTAAACTATCATCCAAAGCATTATGATGGTTATCTAGCGTAATACCTAATTTTTCACTGACAGTATTTAATTTATGATTGTCAAATTCTGGAAAAAGTTTTCGACTGGTTCTTACCGTACATAATGACAAATAATGAGGTTGCTCCAATCCGTAATAATCAAGGCAACCTTTTAAAATAGCACAATCAAAACTAGCATTATGTGCCACAATCAAGCGATTTTCTTTAAAATATGGTTTAATCTGCTCCCAAACTTCAGGAAATTTTGGTGCATTCATCACATCTTCAGGATGAATGCCATGAATTTGTCTATTTTTCCAATGAAAATCTGTCTCAGGTTGAATAAGCGAATAATAACTCCCTACAATTTCATCATTTTTCACCATAACAAGAGCAATGGAGCAGGCACTATGTTTTTGAAAATTGGCTGTTTCAAAGTCAAACGCAATAAAATTCATATATAAAAGACTCCTTATCAGTAGAATATTAGATATATTATACATCAATTACAGTTAATTTTTGTCTGTTTTTATTTTCTTTTTTCTTAAAAAAGGATTATTATTTGTTTATAATACCTAACATTGGAGGGAACAAGAATGAGTATTCAACCTAACAAAGCACAAGACGTATGGAAAGATGCTGGTGAGCACGTTCAGTTTACTTTATTGTCATTTAAACGTGAGAATAAAGAACTAGAAAAAAATAAAATTGCGGAGTTCGTGGACAGATCACAAGCGATTATCCGCTCATTACGTATTCGTGATGCTAGTTTAACGGCTGAGTCTGGTTTAAAAGTGTCGATTGGCTTTAGTAATTCTGCATGGGATTATTTATTTGATGGGAAACACAAACCTAAAGAGTTGGAAACTTATCAAACGTTATCAAGTGATAAATATACTATGCCTGCAATTGATGCTGATTTATTTTTCCATATTCGTGGTGAAAATGAAGCCGTCGTCTATGAAGCTCAAACCCAATTCATGCGTTTTTTAAAAGATATTGTGACTGTTGTTGATGAAACAAAGGGATTTCGTTACTTCGAAGGAAGAGCAATTATTGGTTTCATCGACGGGACAGAAGCTCCGACTGTGGAAGATGCGGCTGATTATGCGTTGATTGGCGACGAGGATAAAGACTTTATTAATGGCTCTTACGCTTTTGCACAAAAATGGCTTCACAACATGGATTTTTGGAATCATCTACAAACAGAAGAACAAGAAAAAGCAGTTGGTCGTGAAAAGTTTACTGATCTTGAATTAGAAGAACAGGATAAATTTGCTAACGCACATAATATTGCATCAAAATTTAATCAAGATGGAGAAGAACAAAAAATCATCCGAATGAACGTCCCATTTTCAAATCCAGCATCAGGTCAGACTGGCACTTATTTTATTGGTTATGCTAGACATTGGACGATTACAAAAGGTATGCTAACCAATATGTTAAAAAACTCGGATTATTTACTTAGTTTTTCAGATATTTTATTCGGGCAATTATTCTTTATCCCTTCAAAAGACACGTTATCTCAAATCGTTGATGGCACACTAAATTAGAGACATAAAAAAGCGAACAAGTTGTTCGCTTTTTTCATAGATTAAAGAACGTTAATAAATCCGGTAAATCAAGTTGACTTTTTTCTTCTTTATTAAAGTCTTTTTTTATTTGGCCAGAATCAAGGACAATCAGTCGATTGCCAAAGTTCAACGCGTCCTCCATACGATGGGTAATCATTAAACAAGTTAATTCATTTTCTTCAATCGTTTTCTCGGTTAATGCCATCAGTTGTTTACTCGTTTTAGGATCAAGTGCAGCAGTATGTTCATCCAGTAGTAACAAGTCAGGCTTTTGAATCGTTGCCATAAGTAAACTCAATGCCTGTCTTTGTCCTCCTGAAAGGTTACCAGTTGGGGTGTCGAGATGATTTTCCAGTCCATTACCAATTTTTTGGCATTGCTCAAAGAAAAACTCTTTTTGTTGATTAAGCTGTCTCTTTTTTAACCCTCTCTTCTTTCCACGTAATTCTGCTAATAATAGATTTTCAGCAACTGTCATTCTTGGTGCGGTGCCAAGTTTTGGGTCTTGAAAGACGCGTGCGATATATTTCGCTCGGTATTCTTCACTTTTCGTTGTCACGTCTTCTCCATTTAGCTGAACACTGCCACTTGTTAACGTCAATTGTCCTGATATTGCATTAAACAAAGTCGATTTCCCTGCACCATTTCCACCTAAAATCGTAACAAAATCTCCAGGAGACACGCTAAAATTAAGATGGTCCATAATATGTCGTCCACTAGCAATCGTTTTGACACCATTTTTTATTTCAAGTGCTTTAGTCATTTGTCGCTCCTCCTTTTGTCTTACCAAATTTTCGACTTAACTCTGGAATGATTAAACAAATTCCAAGAATCACAGAAGAATAAAATTTCAAGTATGTGGTATCAAAACTTAGTTTGATAACAGCTAGTATGAGTAACTGATAAATAATACTCCCAACGACAATCGCGATAAAACGCTCTATCATGGTCAACTCACCAAATAATAATTCTCCTAAAATAATTGATGCTAAACCTATGACAATCACACCAATCCCTTTATTAATATCAGCATAGCCATCACTTTGTGCAATCAGAGCACCAGATAGACCAATCAGTCCATTAGACACGACTAAACCTAAAATTTTCATTTTATCGGTGTGAATGCCAAGGGATTTTGCCATCACTTCATTATCTCCTGTGGCGATATAGGCTTGTCCTAAGTCAGTATTCAAGAAACCAAGTAAACAGGCAATGACAATCGCAATAATAATCAGACCGATTAAAACCACATCAAAGTTTGCAGGTAACTTGGCAAACTTTAATAGAGAAAACAGTTTTGGTTGATTTAGTAAAGAGAGATTAGGTGATTTCATAACAAACAACATCACAGAGTTCAATGCACTCATGACTAGTATTCCCGATAAAATCACTGGAATTTTTCCTTTTGTATAGAGTAAGCCTGTTGTAAGTCCAGCTAACATGCCACCAATCATTCCTAAAAGTGTGGCGACAATGGGTGACACACCATTCGTAATGGCAGTCACACAAATTGCCCCACCTAGAGGAAAACTTCCTTCTGTTGTTAAATCTGGAAAGTCTAAAATTCGATAAGTTAAATAAATGCCTAATCCTAATACTGACCATAATATGCCTTGTCCTATAGTTGATACAATCATTTTTTTGCCTCCTCTTTTATTGTCTCTGGTATCGTGATACCTAATTTTTGTGCTTTTTCTTCATTTATAATTAAGTCGCCTTCTGTAAAAGTATAAACTGGCGTATCACTTGGATCTGAGTTACCTTCTAATACATCAACAGTCATTTGAGCTGTTTTGACACCTAATTGATACTGGTTGATACCAACCGTAGCAAGCCCACCATCTGTAACCATGGTATCAACTGATGGAAAAAGAGGTATAGATGCTTTATCAGCAATATCGACTAACGTTTGGTAACCATTAGCAATAATATTATCTGTCGGAATATACACTGCATCAACTTCACTCACCATAACGTGTGACATTTGGGCGATTTCATTGGTTGATGGAACCACATATGTTTTAATGTCAAATTGGTCGCCAACTTCTTTTTTGAATTGCTCAACTTGAAAAATAGAGTTATCTTCTGCTGAACAATAAATCACTCCAACGGTTTTAACTTCAGGTAATATATCTTTAATAAGTTTTATTTGTTGTTTAACTGGAGCTTGATGACTCACTCCAGTAATATTTCCCCCAGGATGCTCTCGTGATGCTACTAATCCTGCTCCAACTGGATCGCTAATGGCTCCTAACATAATCGGAATGGACGTTGTTTGATTGGCTAATGCTTGTGCAGCAGGAGTAGCGATCCCCACTAGAATATCAGGTTCTCGACTGAGTAATTGTTGACTCATACTAGATAGTTTACTCTGATCTCCTTGGGCATTTTGATACATGATATGAGCTGTTTGGTTATCTTTATATCCTTGTTTGGCCATCTCATCAATAAAGCCTTCCCGAATTAAATCAAGAGAGGGGTGACTAACAAACTGTAACACACCAATCGTTGGCAATTCTTTAGAAGTATGTTGCTGTTGGGTATAATGACTGTATCCAATTCCACATATTACCATCACACATAGCCCTATCATGATATACATTAATCGTTTGTTCATTCTCATCAAACCCCCTTTTTATTTCTTCATTTCTTTTTTCAATTCATCTGGAATCTCAATTCCCAATTTCTGTGCTTTTTCTTCATTTATTACCAGATCTCCTGTTTGAAATGTATATATTGGTGTATCACTTGGAGATTTTTTCTTAGTAATGACGTCTACCACCATTTTTGCTGTCTGAACACCTAAATCGTATTGATTGATGCCGATTGTGGCAATACCTCCTTCTTCCACCATCGTATCGACTGATGGAAATATTGGAATATTTGCGTCATCTGCTATAGAGACAATTGTTTGGAAGCCATTTGCAATGGTATTGTCAGTTGGTGTGTAGATGGCATCTACTTCTCCTGTCATAACGTGAGTCATTTGAGAGATTTCATTTGTCGAAGGAACAGCATACGTTTTAACCGTAAGTCCCTCTTTTTGAGCTACTGTTTTAAAACGATCCACTTGCGATTGTGAATTATCTTCTGCTGATGAGTAAATCACCCCAATAGTTTTCAGTGTTGGCAATAATTCTTTCATCAATTTAACTTGAGCTTCAACTGGCGACTGATCACTGACTCCAGTGATATTTCCTCCAGGATGATTATTATCTTTCACTAATCCAGCAGCTTTGGGATCACTAATGGCGCCAAGAATGATTGGAATATCTGTTGTTTGGTTTGCTAATGCTTGTGCTGCAGGAGTAGCAATGCC
Source organism: Vagococcus martis (assembly GCF_002026305.1). NCBI lineage: Bacteria > Bacillati > Bacillota > Bacilli > Lactobacillales > Enterococcaceae > Vagococcus > Vagococcus martis. Next base: position 2,440,668 of record NZ_MVAB01000001.1, read on the forward strand.
AACAAGAGCATCAGGCTTTTTACTCATTAATTGTTGGCTCATACTAGAGAGTTTACTTTGATCTGCTTGTCCGTTTTGAAAATCAATATGGATCGTTTCCTTATCTTTATACCCTTCTCTTTCTAATTCTTCGATAAATCCTTTGTAAATCAAATCAAGAGATGGGTGGCTGACAAATTGTAATACCCCAATAGTTGGCACTTTTTTATGTTGTGTCGTTGATCCTGTTTTACTTTTATCAAATCCTGTTATAAAAGAGATGAATAGTATTCCTGAAATGATTGCTACTGCATACTTTAATCGTTTGTTTGTCATCGTCATATCCTCCTAAAAATAAAAAGACGATAAACCGTTTTGTCTATTAACACAACGGTTTATCGTCTTTGTTTAGTCACAAAAAAACCGCATAGATAGGGTGTCTATGCGGTAGAATATCTGTTATCCCTAAGCATAGATACTTCTTTAGAAAAAGTTCTAAAAGTTGTATCTATACCAAAAAATGTATACATACAACTATCTACGCCAAGTTTGCCATGTCGAAATAATTAAATGATGTGATTGTCTGTTTATTTGTCGTTTCATGGCAAGTTCCTCATTTCGTTTTTAATTTGTTATAATAATAACCCGTTACTCATTTACTGTCAATCATTTATTCAAAAATAATTTCTTTGGTCTTTTTTTTCTTTTTATCACTTGATGATGAACTTGATAAGGTTTCATCCATTTTTTTTGCAACTTTAATGCGTTTAGGTTCTTTGCGTGCTATTCTTGGCTGAATGATGGCAACTAATTTCTCATCCAACGTTTGTAACCCACCCTTTAGGTTATTAAACGAATATCGTCCTTTTTCTTTGCCGTTTTCCATCACGATAAACGTATTTTTGGCAGTTAGTTTGTATTTTGTTTCAATATCAGAAAAATTATAGATAGGTTGGATGTAATCAATTTTCCAATCAACAGTTTCAAGTGGTTCATGTTTATCTAATAAAGTTTCAACCTGATTCAAACTAGGATTTTGTTTTGTATCTATTACTGCCACGATATGAGGCTCTTTATCGGAAAATACGCTGCTGATATCTGTTTCTTTTATTGGTTTTACCTGCTTATTGTTCGATTTCAATTCTGAAATAGCATGTAACTGCTTGTCTCTTATGGATGGCCTAACAGCTGACACAAACACAGACATCACTAAAAAGACTATAGTCACCGAGCATATGATGATGACAAAATGTTTGTTTGTTTTGATCATATCTAACCAATTCACTTTTTTTAGGGAATGAAAAAGTTGCTTTAATCGCTCTTTAAGTTCCGTCATTTACTCCCCACCTTATGTATTCTAGACACATTATAACGTAAAACCATGTCTTTGAGAATACCACATCACCATATTAAACAAATTGATTATAGTTTTTGACTACTAATTTTACCTGCGATGGTTTATAATATATAGGTTAATATCATTATTTAAAATAATAAGGAGCGATTTCTTTTGACCAGTAATGAAAAAAAATGTCCAAATTGTGGTCATGTCTTTAAACCAGGAGAAACTTATTGTCCAAACTGTGATTTGTTTGTTCCATTTGATGAACAAAAAAATCTACCAAATGATACAATTACTAATTCAAACGAACCAACGAGCTATAAAAATGACACACCTTCTGAGCCAAGTCCTTCTATTCCAACCTTTAAGCATCGTAACCGTACTAGTGTAGAAGAGACACCTGCGACTGAAGAAGAAATAGTTGAAACGCAAAGTGACATGGAAGAGGCAACTGAAAAGCCAATCATTGAGGAGCTTAGCGAAATAGAAACTATTTCCCCTGTAGAAGTCGAAACTTTCAAGGAAAGTGATGAGCCGGTTGAAGAACAACCACAAACAAGAGTGACTGACTCACCTACTCCACCGAGTAATGAACCACCTAAAAAGAGTAACAAAAATAAAATTTTGGTTGGTATCATTGTTCTATTGATTGTATTTGGTGGTGGTTATGTTTATAACTCACAAAAGAAACAAAATGAATTAGAAACCACATTAAAATTAACAACGAGTGCCGAAGATGCCATTCAGAACTTGTATATGAAAAATCAAGGTGAGGTATTTTTGAAAAAGGGAATTTCTCAATCAGACATCACCTCAGCTGAAGATAAAGTAAAAGAACTAAAAGGCACAGAACAATATGATAAATTAAACGAGCGTATGCAACAGGCAGTGAAAACATTTACTCGTTTAACAGCTATCAATGAAGCATTTAAAAAACCTGTGATTGAAGGCAATCAATTAATCAATGATGCGTATGTCAAAGACGATACTAAATTAACTTTAGAGGCCATTGATCCTGAAGAAAATGGTTTTGACAAACTTTACAATGACACCATCAAAGAAGCAACAGAGCAAAAAACAGCGATTAAAACCTTTAAAACAACACTTGAAAAACTCTATCGTGACGATAAAGTTGTGAGTGAACCAAGTAAACAAGTCTATAATGAGGCAGTGAAACAACTTGCAGATATTAAAGACCCTGAATTAAAAGCTGAATTCCAAAAAATTCTTGATGATGTAAGTAAAATCATTGATGAGCAAGAGAAAAAAGCTGAAGCTGCACGTAAAGAGGAAGAAGAAAAACAAGCCGCTGCTGCAAAAGCTGAAGCAGAAAAAAATACACAACAATCACAAAATAATAACAACACCAACACAGCACAGAATGGTAGCTCATTCACTCCTTCTACTAATGGTGGACGTTGGGGTACCAGACAAGACGCCACAATTGACTTATCAGATCCTGCATGGGCTTGGAATCCTGGTGTTCAAGAAAAAGTCATTTCAGAAGTCATTAAACGTGGTTATGTTGTAGACGGTGGTTATACACTTGTTCCGAAATTTATCGAAAATGGTGTTGGTTTCTATGACCTTTATGCCACAAAAAATTCGAAACTATTCCCAAATAGTAAACCTGAAGAATTTCCAATTTACGTTGTCACAATTAACGATAAAACAGGTTGGTTTAAAGGAAACGGACCAAATTAAAAACAAGGAGAAATAACAGATTGATTGTTGTTTCTCCTTATTTATTTCTACTTTAAAAAGGAGGTTTTACCATGTCATTTGACGGTATTTTCACCCACTTGATGGTAAACGAATTATCGAATACATTAACCAATGGACGTTTGTCAAAAGTCCATCAACCATATGATAATGAATTGATGTTAGTTTTTAGAAACAACTCGAAAAATCACACGCTTTTATTATCTGCTAATCCAAATTATGCTCGTATTCAACTAACGAATATCAAGTATAAAAATCCTGCTACTCCGCCCAACTTTTGTATGACGCTTAGAAAGTATCTTGAGGGAAGTATCTTACAAGAAATCAAACAAACTAATAATGACCGTATCATTTCGTTTTCATTTGAAAGTCGCAATGATTTAGGTGACTTAGAAAGCATTGTGTTAATTGTTGAATTAATGGGCCGACATAGTAACATCATTTTATTAAATAAAGACACAAAAAAAATCATTGATACAATCAAACATGTGGGTATGAGCCAAAATAGCTATCGTCTTCTTTTACCAGGTGCTGATTACATCACACCGCCACTAAAAGACACACAAAACCCTTGGACAGTTGACAAGGAGGCTTTGTTTAAAGAATTAAACAGTTTAGCCGAGCTATCACCACAAGCCATTCAACAGCAATTTGAAGGATTTTCTAAAGATACGGCAAATGAATTAGTTTACCGCCTAAAACATGAAGATACAGATAAAGTAACGACTTGGACTAACTTCTTCAATGAAATGACAAATCAGTTACATCCAACTATTGGATTGATTAAGGATAAAGAACGCTTTGCTCCTATCCCCTATCAAACCTTTGATGAAGAATTATCACAGTTTGATACACTGAGTGACTTGCTAGATGCTTTTTATGAAGGCAAAGCCGAGAAAGATCGGGTAAAACAACAAGCTGGTGAGCTAATCAAAAAAGTGACAAACGATATGAATAAATTAAAAAAGAAAACCAAAATTCTAGAAAAACAACTTGTGGATGCTGATAATGCAGAGATTTATCGTGTCAAAGGAGAGCTTCTCACAACATTCTTACATGAAGTAAAACGTGGCACTACAAGTGTTGAGCTGCCAAATTATTATAATAATGATGAACCAATTAAGATTAGTTTAAATGAAACCCTTACACCCAACCAAAATGCACAAAAGTATTTCCAACGTTATCAAAAACTGAAAAATGGTGTGGCTGTAGTTAAAGAGCAACTAAATATTACAAAATATGAACTACTCTACTTAGAATCAGTATTAGCCCAATTAGATATCGCATCACCGAGCGATGTGCAACTGATTAGGGAAGAATTAATCGCTGAGAAATACATCAAAATAAAAACCAAAGATAAGAAAAAACAAAAAAATAAACCATCGAAACCAATTCAGTTTGTTTCTAGTGATGGGGACATCATTTTTGTTGGAAAAAATAATATCCAAAATGACCAACTCACTTTAAAAACGGCTAATAAAAACGATATTTGGTTGCATACTAAAGATATCCCTGGTTCTCATGTCATTATTAAAAATAGTGATCCTAGTGATCAGACGTTACTAGAAGCAGCCTTGCTTGCGGCTTATTATTCAAAATACCGTTTATCAGCATCAGTCCCTGTTGATTATGTTGCAGTGAAGCACGTTAAAAAACCAAATGGTGCCAAACCGGGATTTGTTATTTATGAAAATCAAAAAACATTGTTTGTCACGCCAGAAATAAATGAGATTAAAAAGATAAAGGAGTGTTGATATATGTTACGTTTTAGAACTGTTTTACTTGGGATTGTTGGAATTGGGCTATTAGTGTTTGCTCTTTCATATTTTGTTTATCGATTTATCTTTAAAAAAAATCTTAAAAATATAAAAATAAACATCTTGATGATACTACTAGCTGTTATTGGTGGTACTCTTTTTTATAGTCCTGCTAGGCAATATATTCAATTAAAAAAAGGAACCATCGACCATAGTAATGTCGTGACATATAATGGACAAAAGATAAGAACAGAAGCCAATGCGACTGAACGTCTTACTTTACCTTCTGTTTATGGAAGTATTGAAGCTACACACCCTTCTGTTGTAGCACTTGATAAACCGTTAGATGGATACAAATACTGGATGGCTGTAACACCTTATCCAAAAGGAAAAGCCGTTTACGAAAATCCACATGTATTTAAGTCAAACGATTTAGTTTCATGGATTCCAAATGAAGCAAATCCACTAGATGAACCAAAAAGCGAAAAATTTAATGATAATAACACACCGATGCAGTATGACTCTGATACGCATATTATTTATAATAAAGAAAAGAATCAATTAGAAGTATTTTGGCGTTATGTTGATGATATCAATAAGAAATCAATCATTTACAAACGAACATCGGTGGATGGAAAAAATTGGACACCTAAAGAAATAGTCTTTGATGGAACAAAACCAGGTGAAGATTGGATATCTCCTGTATTTATTAAAGACAATAAGGGATATAAAGTATGGTATGTTGCTCATGGATATAAAATTTGGACTAGAGATAGCCAAGATGGAAAGAAATGGAGCAATCCTGTAGAAGTCAAGGTTCCCTATGAAGAAAAAAATATGCATCATTGGCATTTAGATGTCCAAAAAACTGATTTGGGCTATGAGATGGTGGTTGTTGGGTTTAAATCAAATGGTGAATACAAATTATCTGATCGACATGTAATGAATGTGTATTATTCAAAATCAGAAGATAATAAAAAGTGGGACACTCTTAAACCAATCATCTTCCCTTCTGGTAAACGAGTTGGATTTGATGGAAAAGGGTTATATCGTAGTGCTATGTTGAAAGAAGGAAAGGACTATTATATCTTTTATAGTGGCATTGGGTATGATGATACTCGTGGTGTCGGTGTATCAACTGGAACAGATATCAATCACTTGAAAGGATTAAATCTATCTGATTACGAAGGAAAAATAAAATTAGATAACAAAACCGAGTAGTTTTTCTACTCGGTTTTATATACGCTTTTTCGTCCGCTTATACTTTTCTTTATGTCCATCATACTCAATTTGTAAACGCAACAATTCAGAATAAACCCAGTCCATTGATTTGCTTGTAGCAAGTGATAAGGAATAAATAAATGATACAGGGAGCGATTCGATGCGTCGTTCTCTACTTACCCATGTGGCAATAGTTGATTGCGGGTATTGAAATTGTTCGCAAAATTCTAGTACAGTATAGTTTAAATGCTTAATAATAAATGTATTGATAGGGTGAGGATAAACAAAAGTATTGGTAGTCATGGTGGGAAAACTCCTTTTTATTTTAATTTCATTTGCGATAATAGTTATCTCTTTCTTATAGTATAATAAAAAACGACTAATTATTATTAGGATAATTAGTCGTTTGCTCTATAAATATTGATTTATCTGCAAAATAAATTCTTCTTTACCATAAAATGACTTATCCAAGAGTTCTGGAAAGATTTCTGCAAAAAAGTAAGTCACGGACGGTCGATGTTTGTATTCTTGTATCGTTTGAACGGCTTCTAAAAACATTTCTTTATAAACAATTTCTGGATTATTTTTCACAATCTCTTCAAATGACTCATACAGTAAGTCAACTTTGTCAGCAATGGATAAAATCTCACCTTCGACAGTGTCGTCTTTGCCTTCAAATAATCGTCTGCGATAAATGTCTTGAAACTCTTCTGGAATTTCTTGTGATATGAACTCATCCGTCATCTTTTCTTCAACTGTTTGCAACATGCCTCTTAGCTCTTTATTGGCATACTTTACAGGTGTCTTAATATCACCGATAAATCGCTCAGTATAGTCATGATTTAATGCTTTTTCATAAAGACTCTTCCAATCAATCTCTACCCCATGATGCTCTTCAATATCTCCTAAAACTTGTGCAATAGACGTAACACGATATGAATGAGCCGCTACTGTATGCTCTGTAAATTTAAAAAAACCAGGTGCACGCGTAATAGTTTCCAAATTGTTAAGACCTAAAATAAAATCATTTAACCCCATCATGTCACCTACTTTCAATATTATTTATTTTTTCTAATTTTTTCTTTTGCTTTAATTAATTCAAGCAAGTAAAGCGTTAATGTCAATGTTAAAATAGCAATCGTTAATAATAACGTTTGCCCCCCATTATTATGAACCACAAGTAATTGTCTTAAAATCGCCGTAATACTAATTAAAACAAGGTATTTTATCGGAACATTGTGTGCGTCTTCAATGTACTTAAGTGTCATGATAATAAACTCAAATAACATAAAGAAACCAAGAATATAATCAGCAATCGTATCTATAGAACCCATCTTATTTTGGATAAAAATTAATTTAAAGATATTCACTAAATCTAGTCCCATATATATTAAAATGAGTATAGCTAAAATAGAAAGAAAGACATTCATCACAATACTAAGAAGCATTTTAAATTTTTCTTCCATAAACCCTCCTAAATCAAATAGTATATCTATTAAATAATAAAGTATCTAATAATGCAACTATAAAACTCTGTAAAAACGTCCTTTTAATACCTTTCCATAATTAATCACAAAAAAAGAGCCACGTTTTTGTGACTCTTCATCTTATCAAAGAAATCTTTCCACGAATTTTCGTTAAAAAAACCATGTTATTTTTCTTACTTTAAATGTTTTCAAGATTACCTTTTTTATCTTTACCTATTAAATAATAAGTGCATGCTGCTATAGACCATGCCCAAACAATATGCCCAAAGAATTCAGAAAAATGTTCATCAAATGGTTGATTCCAAGGTGCTGGCATGCCTCCTATTGCAGGTATCAATAAAATATGAAAAACAATCCACACAATAATTCCATAGGCGGCTCCTTGCCAAAGAGCAATTTTTTTCCAATACTGTGCAACAAAAATAAATAAAGCAGAAAACACAATTGAAAAACTGAAATGTAAGCACAAAGAAAACCAAAAAACTTTTTGATCCTCAGAATACAATACATAGGCATGAGTCAATGACTCAGGTACTCCAAATAATTCCATAACTTGCTGAGGAGGGTTGGTTAAATTTCTTGCAATAGTTCTAGGTGGTAAAATTGCTTCCCATCCAATTTTTACCATGCCTGAAACCATGCCTGAAATCATACCTGAAATTATTCCAAACCAAATACTTTTAACAAATATCTCCTTAAATGAGGCACGAGGCTTATTCAATTCAAACATTTAATCCTTCCCTTCAAAAAATAATTAAATTATTCGAAACAACAATATAATACTAATAATAACTCCTTTAAAAATAAAAAAACTTTGTTTATTTTTTTACTATCGCATATAATTATTTTTTTGTGATTAATATCACTTTAAATTGTAACGAATAACTTTATAATATACGGTATAATTTTGAACATTTCAACTATAAATTTACCTTTTTTATAATACTTATTTAGTATATTGTAGCTTTTTGTTTTATTAGTAACTTTATGAATATCGTTTTGTGGAGATATTTTTGTTATGTTAATAGCTATAAATTGTCCTTGTAATAATGTTTATTCATATGGGGAACAATTCTAAGTATAAAGAAGTAAGATACTAATAAAAAGTCTTTGAGTATCTTATTTCTTTATACTATGTGCGTTTATAATTGATCTCTTTATTTCAACCAAGAAGCTGGGTCTTTTTTCCATTCTTGTAGTAATAGACGATCATCTTGTGAGATGTAATCATTTTCTATCGCAACGTCGATTAATTCATCATAGTTCGTTAATGTATCAAATGGAATGCCTGCTGCTTTGAAGTTTTCTACACCACTTGGTAATTGATACGTAAAAATGGCAGCAACTCCCAGAACATCTGCTCCTTCACGTTTAGCTGCTTGAGCCGCATCAATCACGCTACCACCTGTTGAAATCAAATCCTCAATAATAACCATTTTAGCACCATTATCAATACGACCTTCGATTTGATTTTTCTTGCCGTGATCTTTAGATTTTCCACGGATATAAACCATTGGTAAGTCAAGTTCTTCGGCAACCCATGCTGCATGTGGAATCCCTGCAGTGGCTGTTCCAGCGATCACTTCAACACTTGGGTAGTTTTCTTTAATTAAGTTGGCTAATCCTTTAGCGACCAATCTACGCACATCAGGATAGCTCATCGTTAAACGATTGTCACAATAGATTGGACTTTTAATCCCACTCGCCCATGTAAACGGCTCATTTGGACTTAAAGATACTGCTTTGATTGATAATAATTCTTTTGCGATTTGTTTCATTACTCATTCTCTCCATTCCATTGTTCTTTTATTTCTAAATAAGCAGCATAAGGGTTCTCTGCTTGTGTAATTGGTCTTCCCACAACGATATAAGTCGAACCGTTTTCTCTTGCTTTACTTGGTGTCATCACACGCTTTTGGTCACCAACGTCATTGCTGGCTAAACGAATGCCTGGTGTTAAACACACAAAGTCTTCACTTGTATGTTCTTTGATATCTCTTGCTTCATGGGCTGAACACACCACACCATCCAGTCCTGCTTCTCGAGTTAATGTGGCATAATGACGCACACTTTCATTTAGGCCAACAGAAATGAGTTGCTCTTCTTTCACTTGTTCATCACTAGTAGAGGTTAATTGAGTCACAGCAATTAATTTGGGCACTGACTGACCAGTAGGGGTTCCTTCTTTCAATCCTCTATAAGCTGCCTCCATCATCTCTTTACCACCAGCAGCATGGACATTAGTTAATGCCACACCAAGCTTAGCGATACCTTTCATAGCAGAATAAACAGTATTTGGAATATCATGTAACTTTAAATCCAAAAATACATCATGTCCATTATCAATCAACCACGTTACGATACTTGGCCCTTCTTGATAAAAAATTTCCATGCCTACTTTCAGATAAAGTGATTCTTCTTTTGGAAAATGACTTAAAAATAATTCCATGTCTTTTTTACTCGGTAAATCTAATGCAATGACTGGTCTTTTTTCTCTCATTGTCTAGCCTCTTTCACTTCTCTTATTAATTGTTCGATCGACTCAATCCCTAATTCGTCCATCTTGCTTGGTAATTCATCAATTAACTTCGGACAAATATATGGGTCAGTGAAATTCATTGTTCCAACAGCTACAGCACTTGCTCCAGCTAAGTACATTTCAATCACATCATCTACTGTGGACACACCACCCATTCCAATAATCGGAATGTCGACTGCGTGAGATACTTCATGAATCATGCGAATCGCCACTGGTTTAATACCTGGACCTGATAATCCACCCGTTCCATTTGCTAATACAGATTTTCTTGTTTTTAAGTCTATACGCATACCAACTAATGTATTAATCATCGTAATTCCATCTGCTCCAGCCTCTTCAACTGCTTTTGCAATGGGTACAATACTTGTCACGTTTGGTGATAATTTGATGTAAACTGGCACATTAGCTACTGATTTTGCTGCTGCCGTTAATTCTGCGGCTACTTGCGCACTTGTTCCAAACGCAATCCCACCATCTTTTACATTAGGACACGAAATGTTAAGCTCGATCGCTTTAACGTTTGGCGCATCCCCAATTCTTTCGCATACTCGTTTGTAATCATCTACCGTTGAGCCAGCGACGTTTGCGATAATTGGAACATCGTATTTTTCAAGAGAAGGTAATTGATTTGCCATAACGGTTTCTAATCCCGGATTTTGCAATCCAATAGCATTTAACATTCCACTAGGTGTTTCAGCCACACGCGGAGTTGGATTACCATAACGCATGTCAGCGGTTGTGGCTTTTACCATAATGGCACCAAGTTTACTTAAATCATAATACTTAGCATATTCATCACCAAAACCAAAACACCCACTTGCTGGCATAATTGGATTTTTTAATTCTAACCCTGGGATACTCACACTCAAACGACTCATATTATCACGTCTCCTGCTTTAAATATTGGCCCTTCATCACAGACTTTTTTATTAACCTTAGGATCTTTCTTAGATTGGCAAACACACGCATAGCATGCTCCCACACCACAAGCCATTCTCTCTTCCATAGATAGATACACATGGGGATGATCTATAAAAGTCGTTTCAACTGCTCTTAGTAACCCTGGTGCACCACAAGCAAAAATTGCTTTAGGTTCTCCCGTTACAGGTTTAACTTTATCAATCAACATCCCAACATGACCTTTTACACCATATGAGCCATCATCTGTTGCAATATGTAACTGACCTAATGCACTGAATTCTTCTTCATAATACATCACATCTTTTGACGCAAAACCATTTAAGAAATAGATAGTTGCCCCTTTTTCTTTTAGTCTACGTCCTAACTCATAAAGAGGAGGAACACCAATTCCTCCACCTATTACATAAACAACATCATCTTTTTCTACCATCTCTATATCAAATCCATTACCTAAAGGTCCTAAACAATCGAGTTTATCTCCAATTTGACACTCGCTAAAAACTTTTGTGCCATCACCTTCAACACGGTAAATGATTTTGCACGTTTTATCGCCATGATTTACTTCTGCCAAACTGATTGGGCGTCTTAATAGTAAATCTTCTCTCGGAACACGAATATGAATAAATTGACCTGGTGTTACCATCTCTTGCGTTAAGTCTCCTCTTAACGTCATTTCGAATATACGTGGTGCTAATTCAACTTGATTGACAATCTCCATCATCTCTTGTTTCATATTCAATCTCCTTTTTTATAATGATAATGCTGTAAAGCTTCTAGCTTCTAATACTTTAAGAATTGCTTTTGTTGTATCAAGGGACGTCATAAGTGGCACACCATTTTCAACAGAAAAACGTCTTATTCTAAAGCCATCTGATGCTTCTTTCGCACTATTCCCTGTCGTGTTAATGACTAAGTTCACTCGTCCTGTTTTAATGCAGTCAATCACGTTATAATTTTTAGTATCTGCTATTTTTGCGACTGTTTCGACAATTAATCCATACTCCGTTAAGAATTTGCTTGTTCCTTCAGTTGCTAAGATACCATACCCAATATCTGAGAATCGTTTGGCTAATGCTAAAGCTTCTTCTTTGCAATCATCTGATATGGTAAACAACACATTACCATAGTCAGGTAAATGCATGCCACTTGCTTCAAATGCTTTGTAAAGAGCTTTTTCCATTGTACGATCTGTTCCCATAACTTCACCAGTGGATTTCATTTCTGGCCCTAATTGTGTATCCACTTCATGAAGTTTCGCAAATGAGAATACTGGTGCTTTCACATGAACCATTGGGCTTTCTTTATATAAACCTGGTTCATAACCAAACTCTGTTAATGTATGACCTAAAATTAATTGTGTCGCCAGTTTGGCCATTGGGATATCTGTTACTTTACTTAAGAAAGGAACTGTTCGGCTAGCACGAGGATTGACTTCAATCACGAAGACGTCTTCTCCTTGAGCGATAAACTGGATATTCATGATGCCTTTACAGTTCAACCCTTTAGCTAATTTTTGTGTGTAATCAACAATTTTATCAATCACTGGTTGACTTATTGTTTGAGGTGGATAGACTGCCATCGAATCTCCTGAATGAACACCCGCACGCTCGATATGTTCCATTATACCAGGTATTAATACATCTTCTCCATCACAAATCGCATCAACTTCACACTCTGTTCCAACAACATATCGGTCGATTAAAATTGGATGCTCTGGTGATGCTTTTACGGCTTCAACCATGTAACGTTTTAAGTCTTTTGTGCTCCAGACAATCTCCATCGCACGACCGCCTAAAACATAACTTGGTCTAACTAATACAGGATAGCCAATTCTTTCCGCAATTTTTATCGCGTCCGCTTCATTAGTCGCCGTTGCTCCTTCAGGTTGTGGAATACCTAATTCTTGTAACGCCTGTTCAAACTTGTCACGATTTTCTGCTCGATCTAAATCTTCTAAGGTTGTTCCAATAATTGGAATACCGTGTTTTGTTAATCCTTCTGCTAAGTTAATCGCTGTTTGACCACCAAACTGAACGATAACGCCCTTAGGTTGTTCTAACTCTACGATGTTAAGCACATCTTCTAATGTTAATGGCTCAAAGTATAATTTATCTGAAATTGAGAAGTCAGTTGAGACGGTTTCTGGATTGCTATTGATAATAATCGCTTCATAGCCTTGTTCTTGAATGGCTTTAACTGAGTGAACTGTCGCATAATCAAATTCTACCCCTTGACCGATACGGATTGGACCAGAACCAAGGACAATCACTGATTCTTTATCTGTTCTTACACTTTCGTTTTCTTCTTCATAAGTACTATAGAAATATGGTGTTTCAGAAGCAAATTCTCCAGCACATGTGTCCACCATTTTGTAAACTGGTAATATCTTGTTCTCAGTTCGGATATGTTTTACGTCTTCTACCGTCATATTCCATAATCTAGCAATCACAACATCTGCAATACCATAACGTTTCGCTTCTTTTAATACCTCGATATCGTTTGGATTGTTGGATAATGCATCTTCTAATTCGATGATGCGTTTGATTTTATCTAAGAAGAAGATATCAATTTTAGTAAACTGAGCAATGTCTTGAATCGTCATGCCTCGTCTAATACCTTCAGCTACTCTGAATAAACGGTCATCTTTTGCTTCCACCATTTGTTTGATTAACTCATCATCTGACAGGTCTTTTGATTCTTCTGAGTCAATATGATGTAACCCAATCTCTAAAGATCTCACTGCTTTTAGTAATGATTCTTCTATCGTACGACCTAACGCCATCACTTCTCCGGTTGCTTTCATTTGGGTACTTAATAATCTATCTCCGTGTTCAAACTTATCAAATGCCCAACGTGGAATTTTTGATACCACGTAATCTAATGCTGGTTCAAACATTGCATACGTTGTTTGTGTCACTGGATTTTTCATTTCATCAAGTGTTAAACCGACCGCTATTTTCGCTGCAATTTTTGCAATCGGGAATCCTGTTGCTTTACTTGCTAATGCTGACGAGCGACTCACTCGAGGATTTACCTCAATGACATAATAGTCATAACTATCTGGGTTTAAGGCTAACTGAACGTTACATCCCCCTTCAATTTCAAGGGCTTTAATAATTTTTAGTGACGCATCTCTTAATAGCTGAACTTCAACATCAGATAATGTTTGGCAAGGGGCAAACACGATGGAGTCACCAGTATGAATTCCAACAGGGTCGAAGTTTTCCATGTGACACACCACAATCGCTTGATTCTTTTTATCTCGCATCACTTCAAATTCGATTTCTTTGTAGCCAGCAATACTTTTTTCGATTAAACATTGGTCAACGGGAGAAAGGCTGATACCATTTTTTGTAATCGCAATTAATGACTCTTCATCATCACACATTCCCCCACCTGTTCCACCTAACGTAAACGCTGGACGAACAATAAGAGGATAGCCAATTTTCTTACCAAACTCTACCGCTTCTTCTACTGTATGAACAATCACACTTTCTGGAATTGGCTCATTTAACTCTTCCATTAACTGTTTAAATAAATCTCTATCTTCTGCTTGGTCAATGGCACTGATTTTAGTTCCTAGGAGTTCAATCCCTAATTCCTCTAAAATTCCTTTGTCATTTAATTCGATGGCCATGTTTAACCCTGTTTGTCCACCAAGTGTTGGAAGGATGGCATCTGGGCGTTCTTTTCTTAATACCTTTGTGACAAATTCTAACGTGATAGGCTCGATATAAACTTTATCAGCAATGTCTTTGTCTGTCATAATTGTCGCTGGGTTTGAGTTGATTAACACCACCTCATAACCTTCTTCTTTTAAGGCTAAACATGCTTGTGTACCGGCATAGTCAAATTCAGCTGCTTGTCCGATGATAATTGGTCCTGAACCAATCACTAATATTTTTTTTATATCGTCTCTTTTAGGCATGTTTATTCCCCCAGTTTTCCATTAATTCGATAAACTCGTCAAAAATTGATTCAGCATCATGTGGCCCAGGTGCAGCATCTGGATGGAATTGCACTGAAAAGGCTGGATGATTTTTATGTTTAACCCCTTCAACTGATCCGTCATTAATATCAACGTGAGTTAACATTAATTCTGTTGTATCTAAACTATCAAGCGACACAGCATACCCGTGATTTTGAGAGGTGAAGTACACCGAGTCAGAGGCAATCTCTCTGACAGCATGATTGCCACCGCGATGTCCAAAACGCATTTTATACGTATCTGCTCCATTAGCTAAACTTAATAACTGATGTCCTAGACAAATACCAAAAATTGGGACAACCCCTTGAATTTTTAAAATCGTTTTTAACACAAGTGGTAAATCTTTTGGATTTCCTGGTCCGTTTGATAGCATCACGCCATCAGGTCGATAAGATAAAATCTCTTTTGCACTTGTGTCATAGGGAACAACTGTAATATGACAATCACGTTTGATTAATTCTCTTAATATACTTTGCTTCATACCAAAATCAATCATCACCACGTTTGCGCCAGTTCCTGGAATGCTATAAGGTTTAGTAGTTGAAACAGCTTGGACTTGTGTTGATGGTAAAACCGTCGCTCTTAATTGGTCGTAAGCATGGTTTATGTCAGACACAACATCTATAATGCTTGCCTTCATTGCTCCTTTTTCACGAATTTTTTTCGTTAACGCACGAGTGTCAATCCCGCTGATTCCTGGAACACCTTTTTCTTTAAGGAATTCATCTAGCGTTGCTTGTGAGCGCCAGTTTGATGCCACTCTAGCGACATCTCTGACCACAACAGCAGAACAAGCTGGAGACATGGATTCAAAATCATCACGATTTATTCCATAATTTCCAATTGTTGGATAAGTGAATAATAATATTTGCCCTTTAAAACTTGGATCCGTCATCATTTCTTGGTATCCACTCATTCCTGTTGTAAATACTAACTCACCAGTAGCTGAACTTGGCGCACCAAATCCTTCTCCTTCATAACATGTTCCATCTTCTAAGATTAACAGTCGTTTCATATGACTTACGCCTCCTTTTTATTCCAAACCAATTTCCCTTTTACAAAGGTATATAATGTGTCTCCAACAACTTTTTCTCCACTAAATGGCGTATTATGTGATTTTGAAACAAACGCTTCAGGTATGACCACTTCTTCATCTAAGTCAAAGATGGCAATATCCGCATCTGCTCCAATGTTTAATGATCCTGTTTCTAAATTAAATAGTTTTGATGGTGCTTCTGTCATCCAATACACCACTTGCTCGAGTGTAAAACGATTCGTTTTTACAAAGTGTGTGTACATTAAAGCAAAGGCTGTTTCACTTCCCACGATTCCAAATGGTGAATCAATCATGCTTTGATTTTTTTCTTCGTGTCCATGTGGTGCGTGATCTGTAGCGATACAATCAATCGTTCCATCCAGTAATCCGTCAATTAATGCTTGTTGATCATCAGTTGCTCTTAGTGGCGGATTCATTTTAAAGTAACCATGATCATGTGTAATATCACAATCTGTCATGATTAAATGATGTGGACACACTTCACAGGTAACATGGATGCCATTTTTTTTCGCTTGTCTGATGACTTCAACGCTTTCTTTGGTTGAAACATGACAGACATGATAATGAACGCCTGTTTCTTTTGCTAATAACACGTCTCTAGCAATTTGTGATGATTCAGTCGCGCTCATAATACCAGGTAAGCCTAACTCTTTTGATTTCTCACCTAAATGCATCACGCCACCAAATAATAAACTCTCATCTTCAGTGTGGGCTACAATCGCCATGTCAAGCGCTGCTGCTTCTTTCATTGCTTCATACATGACTCCAGCAGTTTGCACACCCACACCATCATTTGTAAAAGCAAATGCACCAGCTTTTTTTAATCCAGCAAAGTCAACTAACTTTTCTGTGTTTAATTCTTTTGTAATAGGTGCATATTGCAAGATGTTTACCACGCTATCTTTTTCGATTCGTTGATACATGTCTGTCAAACGCTCTGGTGTATCTGGCACTGGATTAAGGTTTGGCATGGCACACACTGTGGTAAATCCACCTTTAGCCGCTGAACGACTACCTGTTTCGATTGTTTCTTTGTATTCAAATCCAGGCTCTCTAAAATGCACATGAACATCAACTAATCCTGGTGTTATCAATCCGTTTTTTGCATCAATAACTTGTTCAAAACTCTCTGCTGTTTCAGTAAACTGACCAATCCCTTTGATTTTCCCTTCTTCAATCCAAACATCGACAGGAATTAACTGATTTCTACTTGTAACCACTCGGCCATTTTTAATTAATGTTTTCATGTTCATCCTCCTAAGATTTTCCTTGTAAAATGGCTTCTAATATTGCCATTCTCATAAATACACCATTGGTCATCTGTTGCGTGATGCGTGATTGGTAACTTTCGACTAAGTCATCAGCTAGCTCGACATCACGATTGACCGGAGCAGGGTGCATGATAATCGCTTTTTCTTTCATTTTTGTTGCACGTTCGCTGGTTAAACCATGTTGTTGGTGATATTCTTCTTTTGAAAAACTTTCCCCTTCATCGTGACGCTCGTGCTGCACACGTAACATCATCATCACGTCTACTTTATCTAATACGTCATCTATTGGTAAGTAAGTCCCGTATGCTTCATATTTCTTGTTGTACCATTCTTCTGGTCCACAGAAATAAAGATTGGCTCCAAGACGTTTTAACATCTTCATGTTTGAGTTTGCCACACGAGAATGGGTTAAATCGCCACAGATTGCAATATTTAAATTGTCAAAATGTCCGAATTCTTCATAAATTGTTAACAGATCAAGTAAACATTGCGTTGGGTGATTACCACTCCCATCGCCACCGTTGATGATGGATGTCGTGATTGTTTTACTTTGAATTAATTCATTGTAATAATCTTCTTCCCAGTGACGAATCACACACGCATGCACACCGATTGCTGACATCGTCAACACAGTGTCATATAACGATTCGCCTTTTGATACTGAACTTGTTTTTGCATCAAATTCTATTACATCGATGCCCATTTTTTTCTCTGCGACTTCAAAACTTTTATGTGTCCTTGTGCTGTTTTCAAAGAATAGATTAGCAACAAAATATTGTTGATTTGGTAATTGAGATTTTTCTCCGTGTTTAAACTGCTGTGCACGTTTAATTAATCCCATCACTTCTTGGTCACTTAATGATTCTGCAGTTAGTAAATGTTTTAAACTAATTTTCTCCGATGTAATAATCATTTGAGCCTCTCCTTTTTATTCTAATTCGCTTTTCGCTTTTTCAGGTAAAATCAAGTTCAGTATAATCCCAAACAATGTTGCTAGAGCCATACCAGAAACTGCTACTGCTCCAACTTGGAAGGTTAATCCGCCGATTCCCACTACTAAGATAACTGAGGCAATCAACAAGTTACGTTTTAAGTTAAAATCAATTTTATTATCAATCAAGATTTTCAATCCGCTTGAAGCAATCACTCCGAATAGGATAAAACTAATTCCCGCAATAACTGGGTTAGGAATACTTTGAATAATCGCGGTTAGTTTTCCGACAAAACTTAATCCCATTGCTAGGGCTGCCGCTCCACCGATGACAAACACACTGTGTACGCGAGTAATCGCTAGTACGCCGATATTCTCACCATAACTTGTAACAGGAGGACCGCCAACTAAACCAGCGACGATTTGTGCTAATCCGTCACCTTTAAGTGTTTTATCTAATCCTGGCTCTTTGAAGAAATCTCGTTTTGTTAATTTGTTTAATACCATTAAGTGACCAATGTGTTCTGTCATCGTCACAAACGCGATAGGTGCCATGGTCACAATCGCGGTTAAGTAAAATTTTGGTGTGTAAGTCACAAATGGTGCTTGAAAGTCAGGTAAAGCAAACCATGCTGCTTGTCTAATTGGCTCAACATCGACAATTCCAACTGCTAATGCGATAAAGTAACCACACACAATTCCTAGTAATATTGGGATAAGTCCCATAAACCCTTTAAGATACATATTAAAGAAAATCGTTAGTGACATCGTAATCAAGGCAACTGCAATGTATTTCACACTGTAAACTTGTTCGCCATTTGCTCCAACTGCATACATCGCTTGACTTGCTGCATTTCCAGCTAACCCAAGTCCGATTACCATGACAACTGGTCCAACCACAATCGCTGGAAGCAATTTATCTAACCAAGCTGATCCTGCTCGCTTCACAATCGCTGAAACAATTAAGTAGACAATCCCCGTTGTGATAGCTCCCAAGGCAACTGCCGGATACCCATCATCTTTCATTAACATTTGCATCGCTGCAATAAACGCAAAACTACTTCCTAAGTAAGCAGGGATTTTTCCTTTTGTTACGATGAGATAGACAATCGTTCCAAGTCCTGAACTAAACAGGGCAATTCCTGGGTTAATGCCGACTAATATTGGTACTAGTACTGTGGCACCAAACATCGTAAACAAATGTTGTAAGCTAAGTCCTAGCCACTTAATTCCTTTCGGCTTATCATGTATATCCAATACAACATCTGGGTTTCTATAGTTTTCTTTCATTTGACAGTCTCCTTTATAATAAAAAATCCTCGTTTCATTTTTAGAAACGAGGTGCACGAAAACAAATTGGTGTTTGACTTTTTCCACCAATTGTTACTGCTTTTCCTAGTCTCTCTGTACTCGATTAAAAAGCTTATTTAATTAAGTTGTTTAATTTTGATTTCATCTTTACCATCATATTCTTCCACAGATACAATAATTTGTTCTGTTTTTGATGTTGGAATATTTTTACCTACGTAATCAGCACGAATTGGTAACTCTCTATGTCCTCTATCAACTAATACGGCTAATGAAATCTTTTCAGGACGACCAATATCCATGATCGCATCTAGTGCTGCACGAATCGTTCTACCTGTAAAAATAACGTCATCGACTAAAATGACTTCTTTATCTTCTATTGAAAAGGGAATATTTGAAGCATGAACTTCAGGTGTGTCGTGTTCATTGACATGATTATCATCTCTGTATAATGTAATATCTAGCTCGCCGACAGGAATGTCTTTTCCTTCTAATTGTTTTAATCTCTCAGCAATTCGATTAGCTAGATAAATGCCGCGTGTTTTGATCCCAATCAACACGATATCGTCAATGCCTTTATGTCGTTCAATAATTTCATAAGTAATACGTGTCAATGCTCGTTTCATTGTCATGTCATCCACTACTACTTTTTCAGTCATTAAAGTTCCCCCTAAATTTTTTAAACAAAAAACCCTCTCATCCATCAAAGAATAAGAGGGTTGTGTTTTGCCATAGTGATATAAGGATACACTGATCCTTATCAATACATATTACACGCTCCTTCTTAGCCTCTCTGGACTACTCTTAAAGGACTGTTCTGTTTTATTGTACTGAGTATAACGCACTCATTTGTAAATATCAATCATTATTTTCGATTTCCTTTAATGTTTGTTTAAATATTTCTGGTAACTCAGAATCAAAGGTCATCAGCTCTCCTGTTGTTGGATGAGTAAAGGCTAATGTTTTAGCGTGTAAGAACTGCCCATTTCCTTTTATCGTTTTCTTCGGTCCATATAATGGATCTCCTACGATTGGGTAGCCAATGTAATCCATGTGAACACGAATTTGATGTGTTCGTCCTGTTTCAAGTACACACTCAATTAACGTGTAATCTAAAAATCTTTCTAATACAGTGAAATGCGTCACCGCTTCTTTACCATCAGAAATAATCGCTTGTTTTTGACGATTATCTTTACTTCGTCCAATCGGTGCATCTATTTTTCCTTTTTCATGTGGAATTACACCATGAACTAACGCCACATATTTTCTCAATGTTTTTCTTTCTCTTAGTTCATCTTGCAACGCAACATGCGCTGCATCATTTTTTGCGACCATTAACAACCCAGACGTATCTTTATCAATACGGTGTACAATCCCTGGACGAATCACGTCGTTTATACTTGAAAGTGAGTCAGCATGAAATAATAACGCATTAACAAGCGTTCCACTTGGATGCCCCATAGATGGATGCACGACCATGCCTTGAGGTTTATTCACGACTATCACATCGTCATCTTCATAGACAATCTCAAGCGGAATATCTTGTGCTTCTAACGTTAATTCTTTAGGTTCAGGTACTTGAATATCAATATTATCTTGGTTCTTCACTTTATAATTTGCTTTGACGATCTCACCATTTACACTGACTGCTTCTTCTTTTAACCAGCTTTGGATTTGTGAACGAGAATAGTCTGGATAGATTTCTGCCAAGACTTTATCGATTCTCCCCTTTTTATCTTCTACTACATAATGTAATTGTGTCATTTATTATCTCCTTCATTCAACTTGCTCACTTAGTTTATCATAAAACTTTAAGTGATTCACTAATTCCATGACGAATTTAGGTAAAACAAAAAAAGAGACGACATTCGCCTCTTCTTTTTATTCTTCATTAATTTCAGTTGTTGTTCCTGGTGTATTGAATTTATCTTTATCAAACGTGCCTTCCCATTTATCGACAACTACCGCAGATACCATACTTCCGGCAACGTTTAACATGGTACGTCCCATATCAACAATTGGGTCAATACCAAATACAGCACCAATACTAGAAATAGCTGATCCGTATCCTAAACCATTTAATGTGACCGTTGCGGCAACAGTAGCCGTTCCTGGTACACCGGCAATCCCGATAGATCCAACTGTAACGACAACAACTACTAAGACAAAGAATGAAAAGTCCATTGTCGCACCCGCTGCAGCAGCGACAAGTGTTCCTAACATCGCAGGGAATACACCCGCACAACCGTTCATCCCAATTGTTGTTCCCAGTGTCGCAACAAAGTTAGATGTTTCACCTGATACACCCATATCTTTTTCAAGTGTTTGTAAGGTATAAGGTAGCGTCCCGACACTTGAACGAGATGAAAAGGCAAACAATAACGTTGTAAATGCTTTTTTATAAAATGTTACTGGATTAACACCCATGAATATTAGGATTACAACATACACAAGTAACATAATAATAACACCTGTATAAAGAGCGGCGATAAATCCTAACATGCTAATAACAGATTGCACACCATTTGTAATGATTGTATTACTTACAAGAGCCACAACACCATATGGCATTAACTTAATCACATTAGTTAAAACAGAATTTACTGTCACACGTAATGAATCTAAAAAAGTAATAAACGGTGCCACTTCAGTCGGTTTTTTAACCTTCAAAAAGCGAATAGCTGTGGCAAACATCGCCGCAATAATCACGACTGATACAATACTGCCATTATCTCCCATAACACTTGTGATGTTATTTGGAATTAACTTTAAGAAAAATTCTGGAAAACTTTGAGCGGCAATATTATTAATAAATTCAGATTTTTGTTCAGTTAAATCTCCGGCAAAACTAACAGCATTAAGATTGAACAACTTCACCACTAAAATCCCAACAATAGCCGAAATCGCTGTAGTACTTAATAATGTAATAAACGTTCTAGTAGTCAAACTTTTAATCCGGTCTCCTTGCACATCCACTACCACTTTAATAATAGATAAAAACACAACAGGAACGGCAAGTAATTGAACAAGTTTTAAAAATCCAGATCCTATTAACCCATACCATACTGAGATTTCTCCTCTGGCATGATCAATATAAATCCCATTTTTACTACTCACTGCATCAAACCCAATCCCTAACACAAGACCGATGATCAAAGCGATAATCATGCGTTTTGAAAAACTAACTTTCTTGTCCTTGAGTATTCTTAAGCACATGATTGCCGCACCTAACAATACAATAGCAATCAACGTATAAAAATTACTCACTTTTAAAAACTGTGAAAAAAATGGAACATCTATCATGAATATCATCTCCTTTTTATCAGTCTGTACTGATATCATCTGTTAAAACTCTATAAATAAGTCCTACTATTTGTTACTTATGGATAATAAACTCTACTTCTAATAAAGCACCTTTTGGTAGTTTTGCAACTTGAAAAGCTGATCTTGCAGGTGTTTTGTCTGTAAAATAACTCCCATAAATATCATTAAATGTATTGAAATGCTCTAAGTCTTGTAAGAAACACGTTGTTTTGACAATCGCATTAAAGTCCACTCCAACTTCATCTAATATCAATTTGATGTTTTCCATCACTTGTTTTGCCTGACCTTCAATTGTATCTGATACAATATCTCCTGTTTCAACATCAATTGGGATTTGACCGGAAACAAAAATTAAATCTCCTGCTTCACGAAACACTGAGTAAGGGCCAATTGGCTTTGGTAATTTTGACATAATCATCCTCCATTCCTGATTTATAAATGTCATTATACACAAAATATCCATGATTTAAAAAAATATGCTCTCAAAAATGACGATTTATTTGAAATTTTATTCATATGAACGTTTTTTAATACATGATAAAATCATTTTCTTCATTGACAGCGCATACATTTAAGTGTTACTTTCAAGTTATGTTAATATGATTATTGTTCACTTACAATTGGAGGGGGTTTTATGAACATCAATACAAAATTATTACACGGATATTCTGTTATCGACAAAGAAACTGGAGCAGCCTCTATTCCAAAATACCAAACATCCACGTTCCATCAAGATGATGTCTTCCATCATACTGGATACAACTACACTCGGTTCGGTAATCCAACCATCACAGCAGTTGAGGAATGCATCGCATCTCTTGAGTGTGCCAAATTTGGTTTAGCCTTTTCTTCAGGTATGGCAGCTATCAATTCGGTTTTATTTATGTTATCTCAAGGAGATCACTTAATTTTAGGAAAAAACATTTATGGTGGTACTTATCAGATTGTGACGGAATTTCTAACACGTTTTGGAGTGGAACATACTTTCGTTGATGAATCTGATGTTTCGGCATGGGAAAATGCCATTCAACCAAATACGAAATTATTTTATTTGGAGACACCATCAAACCCTTTATTAACGATTACAGACTTAAAAGCTGTTTGTCATTTGGCAAAAAAACATGACATTTTAACTGTTTGTGACAACACATTTATGACACCTATTCATCAACAACCACTCGATTTTGGGGTCGATATTGTCATTCACAGTGCCACAAAATTTATTAATGGTCATAGTGATATTTTAGCCGGACTCATTGCGACAAATGATAAAGAACTATACTTAACGCTCAAAAAACATCAAAAAGCATTAGGAAGTATTTTAGGCGTTGAAGATGCGTGGTTACTTCTTAGAGGGGTTAAAACAATGGGACTTCGCATGAAACAATCCGTTAAAAATGCAGCTAAAATCGCAGACTTTTTAGCAAATCACGATGAAATAAAATCTGTTTATTACCCTGGACTAACATCTCATCCTCAAGCAGACATTCATCAAGCACAAACACAATCTGGTGGCGCTGTTTTAAGTTTTGAGTTAAGTTGTGAGGACAAAGTGGCAGACTTCTTCAATAAATGTCAAATCCCTATTGTGGCTGTCAGTCTTGGCGGTGTTGAGTCGATTTTATCTTATCCTTGGACCATGTCACATGCCTGTATGCCTGAAGAAGAACGCATCAAAATGGGCGTTACCTCAACGTTGATTCGTCTATCTTGTGGTATTGAGGATTGTGATGATTTAATTAGTGATTTAGAAAATGCACTGAAATAAGCAAAAGACCAAGCCACAATCGACTTGGTCTTTTTTGTATTATTTACTGTAGTTTTTCACTTCAGCAACCACTGATTCAACAAATAATGGTAATTTCACTGTTTCAGTTTCTTTGCTTCCGTATTTACGGACATTGACTTCGCCGTTGTCTAACTCTTTATCTCCCACAACGATTTGATATGGAATTTTTTGAGTTTGAGATTCACGAATCTTGTAACCCATTTTTTCGTTACGATCGTCCACTTCAAAACGTAATCCTAAACTATTTAATTGCTCTTTGATTTCAAAAGCATAATCACTATGTAAATCTAAGTTAACTGGAATGATTGTTCCTTGAACTGGTGCTAACCAAGTTGGGAAGGCTCCTTTATACACTTCAGTTAAGTAAGCCACAAAACGTTCCATTGTCGATACGATACCACGATGGATAACAACTGGACGATGAGTGTTTTCCCCATCTTGCCCAACATAAGTTAAGTCAAAACGTTCAGGTAATAAGAAGTCTAATTGGATAGTTGATAATGTTTCTTCCATACCTAAGGCAGTTTTTACTTGCACGTCAAGTTTAGGACCATAGAACGCTGCTTCGCCTTCTGCTTCAAAGTATTCTAACCCTAATTCATCAATGGCTTCTTTCAGCATTGTTTGAGCTTTTTCCCACATTTCATCATCGTCAAAGTATTTTTCAGTGTTTTCTGGGTCTCTGTAACTTAAACGGAAACGATAATCTGTAATATTGAAATCTTCGTATACGGCAACCATTAATTCTAATGTACGTTTGAATTCATCTTTGATTTGATCTGGGCGAACAAATGTATGACCGTCATTTAATGTCATTTCACGCACACGTTGTAAACCTGATAACGCACCTGATTTTTCATAACGATGCATCATACCAAGTTCAGCGATACGAATTGGCAATTCACGGTAACTATGAACATCGTTTTTATAAACCATCATATGATGTGGGCAGTTCATTGGACGTAATACTAACATTTCGCCATCTCCCATGTCCATTGGTGGGAACATGTCTTCATGGTAATGATCCCAGTGACCAGAAGTTTTGTAAAATTCAACATTTGCCATAATTGGTGTGTAAACGTGTTGGTACCCTAAGCTGATTTCTTTATCCGTAATGTAGCGTTCGATTGTACGACGAATTGTCGCACCTTTTGGTAACCAAAATGGTAAACCAGAACCAACTTCAGGACTTAGCATAAATAAGTCTAATTCTTTCCCAAGTTTTCTATGGTCACGTTCTTTCGCTTCTTCACGCATTTTGATGTATTCTTTTAATGCTTTTTTATCAAAGAATGCTGTTCCGTAAACACGTTGCATCATA
>NZ_MVAB01000002.1 GCF_002026305.1 Vagococcus martis
AAATGATAAATTGTAGGTGAAGATAAATGACAATAGGGCAAGTGTTGAAAGAGAAACGGAAAGAGTCAATTAACTCAAGAGCAATTGGCTGAAAAAAAATATATGTAACAAATAGGACAGTATCTAATTGAAAACTGGTAAAACAACTCCTGATATTGATAGTCTCATTCGACTATCTGCTCTATTTGATTTATCTTTGGATAACTTATTATTGGAGGGATCAGATATCGTGGAAAACATCAAAAAATTGAAGCTGCTAAAATCGCAAAAAAATACTTTACTTTCAGTTGGTTAACTAACATAGTTTTTGTTTTAATACTAGGCACACAAAAATATATGGTGATTTATCAACTGTAGCTTTTGTTTACTAACTCTTGGAATTATTTTAAATAGTTTCACTATGTTTTATTTTGCTAAAGAAGTGAAAGTAACAATGAATAAAAGCCCATATCAGATATTAAAAACTGAAAATAAATGGTTGTTGATTGAATATTAATATTTAGTTTTAGTATTATGGCTTACCTTTTTGCTAGGTGATTAATTCCATTTAAAAGCCCTCAGAATCGATTCTGAGGGCTTTTTATCAATTGTTTGGACATTCCTAGCAGATACTTGAAAAATCATTCTAGGTTCACATAATGGCAATTATACGATGTTCATTTTAAAAGCATAAAGATAGATAAGCATAGTAAAATTAACCCAATTATCAAAACGATAACAGCAGTTGATTTTCCTATATTTTTATCTGTTTCATTATTTATCAGAGTTCCTGACTAAATTTGCCCAGCTTAAATCTTTTTTTACACCCAATTGATAAGATATATAAAATAAAAATAAACTTAAAATAAGGAATGTATATTTGTAGGTACATTAAAATAATAGCTATTAATATAAATAAGACAAAACTTTATTATGGTAATTACTCTATTCATAACAATCACCCTCTTTCAAATCCTATATATAATTATATCATGTGTACTAAATCAAGGTTAGTTTACATAACTGGTGATTATACGAAGTTACTTTTTGATATATTATGGTACAATAAATAAAAAAGAATGGAGAGATTTTTATGTCAGAAAAGAATTATTAAAATCAGAAAAGCTCCGAATAAAAAATGATAAATTACGTGCAAAAGGTAAAGACCCTTTGAAAGGTTCAAACCCAATGGTTAATACTGGAATGGTTGGAATTAACAAAGCGAACATAGGAATTACAGATAAAATTCAATTTATATGGCGAATCCCAATTTTAAAAAAGAGATTAGTTATTAATACCTTAGTTAACATAATCACCATTTTAAGAAGCTGTAGAGGTACCAACGGATTCAACTCGCAAGATTGTGAATCTTAAAAGGTCTACCTCAAAATAAAAAAAGAAGCCTTAGAAATAAGGCTTCTTTTTTTATGAAGATAGTGAAATTTGAAAATCATTTTGAGGGGGTTTTTATTTTTTAAAATTAATATTACTAGTAACATTAATTTTTTTTAGCGAGACATTCCTCTACTTTTTTGTTGCTCTATCTGTTTTTCTCGTGTGATTAATTGTTTTAACCACGTTGTTAACTGCTGAATCCATTGAGTTAAGCGATTTTCAGGATATATCGCTTAATTTTATTTTCTTCAAGAGTCTCCTTCCAGTCTGAACACTCATAAGAATCTCGTGGTTTTTCGTCATGCTCGAGTTGTCTAAAAATAATTCGACCTTCATATTCTACTTGCGACATAGAAAAGTCAGTTTTTCCCATATCTTTTAATAAACTTTTCAGAACTCTATTGTTGTCCCTTACTTGTAGTGTGTGTTCTTGTGTTTCTTCTAAGTCTTGCTTCAGATGTCTATTTTCTTGTTTTAAATTAATCTGATTGTCACGACCTTCTAATTGGAAGGTGTGTTTCTCTATTTTTTCAGTTAAATTTTTGACCTTTTTATTTAGGTTATAATTAGTTTTTTTAGTAATTCAGCTTCTTTTTGAACCCACCCATAAACTCTTTTAAATGAGTTAAATTTTTGGTATCAACAATCGTTTTCCTAAAATGTTTTTTCAAATTGATTGGTTTAAATGAGTCCATTGATCTTGAACGTCGTACACGTTTTGAGTCGAGACACCTATATTTTTTAACTTCTTTTATTTTTTTATTGATATGCTCTTTTCTTTGAGATAGCTCTGTTTCTTTTTCAGCGATTTCTTTTGCCATTTTTTTGATGATTTTAACGTCATCAATGCCAATTGTTTGATTGTTTAAAATTCCTTCCTGGTAAATGTGAGGAATTTGTTGTTTGAGATACTTATCCAGGTCTTGATGAAAAGAAGATAGTTCTTTCCTAGTTAAGACCTCTTTGGCAGAGACTTTCTCACGTTGCTTTTTTTCATCAAAAACAACAGGAATAAAGGCATAATGCAAGAGGTGTCGTTTCATCATGATGAACGGTTGCTGATAATACATTTTGACTACCGTATCGTTCATTCAGAAAATCAACTGTCGCTTTAAAAAACTCTTTTTGAGTACTCATTGTCTCTTGTTCAAGTGATTTAGGAAGTGTCACAATCCAGTCAGCATAACTTTAACGTCAGCACGATTAAAGCAATAGACTTCTAACCTATTTTTTAACCGTTGATTCATATCGCCTTCTTATCACACAAATCATAATTCAAATAAGTTCGTTCTGAATCAATATCAGGTTAGAATGATTGGTTGTTTTTCTTTCAATGTGAATGGACAATCCGTTCACAGAACCTTGAGTAAATTTTTCAACGTGAGCCATGAGAAAACCTCCTAAATAAGTTGAGTTCATCATAGCATGGTTAGAGACCAATTCAATTTGGTATAGCTCGTTATACCAAAATAGATTTTGGCACTCGGTCTGCGACGCATTTCGACTGTTTCCAGTCGAGCTAAAACGTTCAGATAAAATCGCCTTTTAGGCAATTTATGATCTTCTCTTTTTAGCAGCTGTCCAAATTGTTTCCAATTTAGACTCGCTGCTTTTATCTATCAACGGTGGCTAGATTGCCAATGGTTGATAGAGAAAAAAAGAACCTACTAAGGTTCTCTCAAAATCTAAATAGATGTATCTGTAATCATGATTTCATAGCCAACCACTTTTCGCCCTCTTTTTGTGTGGTAACGAAAAATTCGCATGCAATCTTTTCTTCCAATTCTTCGATAGAGCGTGTAATAACTTTTTGAAAAAATTGTCCTGCAGGCATACGAGAATCTTTACCTAAAAACCATGACTGCCAACTTTCTAAATCAGCAGAAATAGTTGTATATTTTTCTCTACCTCTTCTATGAGATTCCCAAAGCTTTAACATAATTAGTGAATACTTCCCGTTAATTCTAGAAAGTTCATTTAATCTAAAACTATAAAAATGTTCTTTCAAATCAAAAACTAAAGGAGCAGCATCTTCAGAAAATTTAAATCTAACAACACCATTCTCTAAAAATTTAATTCTAGAAAATAATTGAGTCATTAAAATACCACTTACACCATCTTCAACTATAGGTAAATACAAAGCAGTATTTTCATTTAGTTTTTTAAAAGCTTTAGCAATCCTAGTATATGAATCGCCTGAAGTATTAAGATTAAAATGTTTAATGATTTCCAATGCTGATACTTCATATTCATCATCTAATTTAGAGTCTTTTGTAACATAGCTAAAACAGTAATCAAGAACACGTTGTTCAAAAGATTTTAAGCCACCAAACGACTTAGCTAAATCATTTCCTTGAACTACTAAGTAATCTTGACGTGCTAATAAATCTTTTATTGCTAGCTCGGCTTTCTTGTTTTTCAAATTATACACCTCTATTCATCTGATTATGTATAATAAACCAAAAAGAATAACAAAATGGTATTTATAAAAAAGGTATTTATAACGTGGAAAATGGTGGAAAATGGTATTTATAACCTCTGAAAGCATTGATATTAGTGCGTTTTGAAAGACCCTAAAGTATTTAAAAGTATTTAAAAGTATTCTTTAAAGTATTTACTTAGTAGGATAAGCAATTATTTTTTTAATTTCTTTTGAAAAAAGTTAACTAAAAAACAATTAAAAAAGGAGTGAGAGAAAACCACTCTCACATTTTACTTGCAGCAGTCGCTATACGCTCCTTTGCTAAAAAAATAAAACCTTTCTTTAAAGGATTCTTTTTATATGCTTAAAAACGAGTTTTAAGAGCTTTTAAGCATAAACTAGATAAATACGTTATACTTTCTTTAAAACGTCTTACAGACGGTCAGGGCAAGCCCTAACAAACCCAAAAGCAGATAAAGAGTATTAAGATATTAGTTATTCTTTCTGAAGGAGTTACTATTAAGATGAAAAATGAAGAATATAAAACAATAAAAGAACTAGCAGATGACTTAGGTGTGACCAAACAAACAGTCCAATATCATTACAAATCTTTGCCGACAAAGAAACAGTATTAAGCGACAAAAGGAGCGATATTGTTAGATAACCGTTTTACAATCACTTTTGTCAGAAAAAATCGGCAAAAAGAATATAGAGAAACCGACAAAAGAATCAGCAAACTATACAGCAAAGAAACAATTAATATCTAAAGAATTAGAACTTTTAAAAGAAGAATTGAATAATAAAGATGAGATAATAACTGAATTATTAGAGAGTCAGAAAAATCTTCAAAAATTACTAGATCAGCAACAGGTTTTAACCATTGCAAGCTAATCAAAAAATAGAGCAATTAGAAATGAACCTAGCAGAATCTGAGGAAAAAAGAAAAATTATCTTTATGGCAACGTTTATTTAGAAAATAAGATTCTCGCAATATGATATATTATTAATGGCACTTAGCCCATTTCATTTTGAAAAGGGGTGCTAGATACATGCTTGATAACATATTCTCGTTATTCATCACGACTGTTTTACAACAGTAACAACAGTTATAACTAAAAAGTTATTAAATCGTTGGTTTGACGATAAAGATGATGAAATAAAGGCATGAGTGCCAACAAACCCACTCGTTAGAGTCGCACTAACGAAAAAAAAAGCCACTACCTGTGATGAGGTAGTGGCTTTTGTGCTAGATACACTAACACATATTCTCGTTTTCGCACCTTCATATATATCATGACTTTAAATTTCAATCAAAATACTTAATTTAAAGTTACTGGTAATATATAAAAGTGACTAACATAAATCAAATTATACCTAGTGAAATCAAAGACAATCAAACTTGTACTTGATTATTACAATCTGTTTATATATAATCAAGTATGAACTTGAATGAGTGATTTTGGAGGAAATAAACGTGACAAATGAAATATGTGAGATTACTTGTATTCATGAGGAGCAAGTAACTAATTCAAAAGAGAGATTAAAAAATATACTAATAGCAAAGATCTAAGTTCTTTATTTTAAAATTTTATCAGATGAAAATAGATTCAAAATATTACATGCTTTAGCTTATGAAGATCAACTATGTGTATGTGACGTAGCCAAATTATATTGGAGCAACTATGGCAAATACATCACATCATTTGCAATCATTAAAAAAATTAGGTGTTGTAGATAGTAAAAAAAATAGGCAAATTAGTTTATTATTTAGTTCTGATGATAGGATTGTTGAATTGATAAATTTAGGAAAACAACTAGAACAGGGTGATAGCTATGAGTAAAGAAACTTCTAGTAAAAACATATCGAGTAGAGGGATTAAGCTGTACGAATTGTGCTGCTAAATTTGAAAAAAATGTTAAAAGTATTGAAGGTGTAACAGATGCAAAAGTAAACTTTGGTGCTGGAAAAATTAAAGTTGAGGGAACATCTTCCATTCAAGAAATTAAGTCTGCTGGAGCTTTTGAAAATCTAATTATTCAAGATGAGGACAATCAAGAATCTGAAGGGGGACAGAAAGACTCTTTCTTGAAACGTAATTGGAAATTAGTTATTTCAGTAATATTAATAGCGATAGCTTTTTATTTTAGAGCTACTGTAGGCGAGAATGATATCATAACTAAAAGCTTATTTATATCAGCCATCGTTATTGGTGGATTTAGTTTATTTACAGAAGGAATTAAGGATTTACTTAAATTAAACTTTTCAATGGAAGTTTTAATGACAGTAGCAATTATAGGCGCATCAATTATAGGTGAATGGGCTGAAGGTTCTATGTAGTTATCTTATTCGCTGTTAGTGAAGCCCTTGAACGATTTTCAATGGATAGAGCAAGACAATCTATCGTTCGTTAATGGATATAGCACCAAAAGAAGCTTTGATTAGAAGAAATAACGAAGAAAAAAATGATAAATGTTTCTGATATTCAAATAGGAGATATTATGATTATTAAACCAGGGCAAAAAATAGCTATGGATGGGGTAGTCATTAAAGGACATTCTGCTGTTAATCAAGCAGCAATAACGGGTGAGTCTGTTCCAATTGAAAAACAAATTAAGGACGAAATTTTTGCAGGAACTTTAAATAAAGAGGAATTTTAGAAGTGGAAGTGACTAAACATGTTAATGATACAACCATTGCTAAAATCATTCATTTAGTGGAAGAAGCACAAGGAGAACGAGCACCTGCACAAGCATTCGTTGATAACTTTGCTAAATACTATACCCCTTCTATCATGGCTATTTCGGCTTTAATTATCATTATTCCACCATTGTTTTTTGGTGGTGATTGAATAAGTGGTTGTACCAGGGTTTATCACTATTAGTAGTTGGTTGTCCTTGTTCATTAGTTATCTCAACACCTGTTTCAATCGTTTCAGCTATTGGAAATTCAGCTAAAAATGGTGTGCTGGTAAAAGGAGGTATTTATCTCGAAGAAATCGGAGGATTAAAAGCAATCGCTTTTGATAAAACAGGGACTTTAACCAAAGGAACGCCTTCTGTAACAGACTTTGTTGTAAGTGACACAAATCAAGAAAATCAGTACTTATCTATCATTTCAGCGTTAGAAATACTTTCTCAACATCCTTTAGCTTCAGCCATTCTTAAAGAAGCTGATAGAAGAGAGTCAAACTATCAAATGATCGATATTATGAATTTTAAATCAGTAACTGGTAAAGGAATTAAAGGTGATTATCAAGGTACAACTTATTTTGTTGGAAGTCCTAAATTATTTGATTCAGAATTAATTAGGCAAGCTAGTGTCATGAAAAATTATGAGAAGTTACAAGAGCAAGGAAAAACCGTCATGATTTTTGGAACAGCACAAAATATTTTGGCAATTATCGCAGTTGCTGATGAATTAAGAAAGTCAAGTTCAGAAGTAATCGCTAAGCTTCATCAGTTAGGTATTGAACATACAATTATGTTAACTGGTGACAATATCAGAACAGCTAAATCAATTGGAGAACAAGTTGGTGTGACAGACATTAAAGGTGATTTAATGCCACAAGATAAGTTAGATTATATTAAAGAGCTTAAAGAAAAGTATGGAAAAGTGGCTATGGTAGGAGACGGAGTAAATGATGCTCCTGCGTTAGCATCAGCAACTGTTGGGATTGCAATGGGTGGGGCTGGAACGGACACTGCTTTAGAAACAGCTGATGTTGCCTTAATGGGTGATGATTTACAAAAGTTACCGTTTATTGTTAATCTTAGTCGAAAAACATTAAAAATTATAAAACAAAATATTACTTTCTCTTTAAGCATTAAATTCTTAGCTTTATTGCTAATTATTCCAGGATGGTTATCACTTTGGATTGCTATTGTTGCAGATATGGGAGCAACTTTATTAGTAACACTTAATGGATTGAGATTGATGAAACAGAAGTAAGAAATAGTTATTTATCTCGTTGATTAACATAATCAAATATTATACGAAGTAAAAAGACCTCAACAAGGAACTGACCCCAAAAGATGAGACAAATATAAAAACACCCCTGTTGAATTCATGTAAAATGAATTTAACGGAGGTGTATTTTTATGGTTAAAAGGATTGCTTATCCAGTAGAAGTAAAAGAAGAAGCTATAAAAATGAAACTTGAAGGTAAAACAACATCAGAAATTATGAATAAACTCAACATTCGGAATAAAACTCAGGTGAAAACATGGTGGAAATGGTATAGAAATGGAGAATCTTATCGATTCTCTCAAGGTGTGGGAAAACAATATACTTATGGAAAAGGTAATGAACACTTTTCGCCTTTAGAAGTTCTAGAAAGAGAAAACAAGTACTTGAAACAGGAAATTGATGTTTTAAAAAAATACAAGGAGTTGGAAAGGATGTGGAAAAAGAAGTATTCATAAATTTAGTTGATTCTTATAAAGGAAAACTATCTATAACATGGTTATGTCACTATTTTAGGATAGCTAGAAGTACTTACTATCGTTGGTCTAAGAAAGAATATGTTGCCGATAATCGAATTAAAATGATTGAGCAGCTGTGTAAAGAAAACAAGTTCACTTATGGTTATCGAAAAATCACTTTTTTACTTCGTAAAAAGATAAAAGTGAATCATAAAGTTGTTCAGCGTATTATGCAAAAATATGGATGGAGTTGTCAGGTGAAAATAAAGAAAGAAAAACGTCCAGGTTCTATTTATTTTAAAACTACTAATATAATTGATAGAGACTTTAGTTCAAGTAAGCCACTAGAAAAACTAACAACAGACATCACTTATCTTGATTATGGTCCTAAAAGACTCTATCTTTCTAGCATTATGGATTTGTTTAATGGAGAAATACTTTCTTATACAATAAGTGAAAAACAGGACATATCTTGTGTTTTAGACACACTAAATAAATTACCTAAACTTCCAGATAAATGTATACTTCATTCGGATCAAGGTTCTGTGTATACTTCATATGCTTATTATCACGCAACAAAAGAAAAGAGCATTACCAGAAGTATGTCCCGAAAAGGGACTCCTGCAGATAATGCTCCAATAGAATCGTTTCATTCCATCCTAAAGTCTGAAACGTTCTCATTACACCCAGAGCTTGGAAGCTCTACAATTAGTGTAATTGAAACTGTACAAAATTTCATCAACTATTATAATAAAGAAAGAATTCAACAAAAATACGACTACTTATCTCCAGTTGACTATCGGAAAAAAGTAATCGCATAGGTGTTTTTATTACTGTCTCATTTTAGGGGTTCAGTCCCACAATTATGAGGTCTTTTATTTATATATGTCTCTACGATGACCGATTTCTAAAACTAGAATCGTTATAGTGTCATCATCTATGTTTGCCAACAAACGATAATCTCCTATTCTATATCGCCATTGCCCACTTTTATTACCTACTAATCCTTTTCCGTGAGCTCGAGGAGAATCAGTTCCTTCTAAGTTCTTAGAAATCCAAGATAATATAAGTCTAGCTTGATGTTTATCCATCTTTTTTAGTGATTTTTGAGCATTTTTTTCATACCGAACGGTGTATTTTTTATCCATCATAATCCTAATTCTAGAAGCATATCTTTATGTGAGATACTTTCGTCACTTAATTCATGAGCTTTCATTGCTTTTTCATATAAAGCCATATCAATTTGATCTTCCAGCCCCTCTAATAATTTAGTCCTAGCCAATTCTGATAAACTTAATCCATTTAAATCAGCCATAGATTGAATAAATAATTTTTCCTCATCCGTAACTCTAAATGTAACAGTACTCATATAAAAAACCTCCTTGTGTACATTTGTTTTACATTCTTATTGTATTACAAATGTATACAAGGAGTCAAATTTATAATAGTTAACATAAATCAAGTTATACGGAGTTCATAGTTTTGAAGTGACGTTAATATGGGCATTGTATAAATGAACTATATCACTTAGGTAAATAGCTACCTTTTCAGAAGCATAAGGGTGGATTTTGTTATATGCAGTAATAAGTAAATCTTGATAATAATTAAATAAAACAACCTCATAATAATCGTCACGTAAGGATATACTTTTTAAAAATAGGATATCTACTATATCTTTTAATTGTTTTTACTTCTAGATCTAAATTAGGGTAAAATGAAATCAATTTTTTTTCTAGCACATTTTCTTCTATGCTTAAAATTTTTGATAATTCTTTTATACTAAAACTTATTTTATTTGAAAAACTATAAGCGATAGTATTTACCAAAATAATAGATAATAAATCTATTTGAAGTTGAGTATAATTTTCTATGATTTTATATATTGTTTTTTCATATTCTCTATTTATGATTTCATCATCTAAATTTATTTTAATAATTTCTTTATCATAATGAGTTATATCATTGCGATTGAAATTATTCCTAGCGCATATAAAGTTAATAAAATTTAGAGAATCTTCATCAGTCATTGTAGGTTAGGAATAGTCGCCTAGGTTTTGATTGGTTAAAATAAACCCAATGTCTTCTGCATGCCAAATAAAATCTTTTTCTAAAGCTAGTGCTTCATCTTCTAGCAACCCATCAATAAATATTTTTGATACACAACCTCTTTTATTCGCAATTCTATCATGGGCTGAGTTCCTATTATTGTTGTTAAGTCTACCTCCAGACCCCTTTCCAATATAAAATAAAGTACCATCATCAGTGTAGTGACCATAAACATAATATCTATACATAATAAGTCCCCTTTTAGAAAGATTATATCAAACAAGTTCTCTAGAACGTTCTTAAGACTCAAAAATTATCATGATTTACATAACTGGTTAGTATACCAAGTTAAACTTATTATCATATTTTGAAGTCAAAATAGCTTTACATTGCTATAATATCAATAAATGTAAGCTATCTTTGATGGAGGATACATAGAATATCAACTAAGGTAATGAGTAAGGAGAACGGAATGAATATTGGAGAAACAATAAAAATTAAACGTAAAGATTTGAAGTTAACTCAAGATGAACTGGCAGAAAAAATTCATGTATCGAGACAAACAATATCTAGTTGGGAGAATTCTAAAAGTTTACCTGACGTCACAAGTTTAATTTTATTGAGCGATGTTTATGAAATCTCTTTAGATGAATTAATAAAAGGAGATATTACTATGATTAAGAAATTGGAAGTTAAAGAAAGCAAAGAAGGACTAAATTCAAAATTTATAATTAACAATGTATTAAATCTATTATTACTTATACTGATGCAATTATTAAAAAATATAGGCTACAATAGTTTCGTTTCTTTTTTTATTACAGTGATAATTTTGGTAAATACAGTACCAGTTATAGTTGAGGCTATCAAATATAAAAAGATTTCTGAAAAAAACAAAAAATAGTTATTTAACTGTTAGGTA
Organism: Vagococcus martis; assembly: GCF_002026305.1. Classification (NCBI taxonomy): domain Bacteria; kingdom Bacillati; phylum Bacillota; class Bacilli; order Lactobacillales; family Enterococcaceae; genus Vagococcus; species Vagococcus martis. The sequence continues at coordinate 11,184 of NZ_MVAB01000002.1, forward strand.
GACATAATCTGATATTATTCTTAGTTGAAAATACTATTAAATCAATAAAGGAAAAGACTTTCTAATGACTTTTACAGCAATATGAAATAGATTAGAAAGAGAAATAAAAACTCAAATGATAAATTGTAGGTGAAGATAAATGACAATAGGGCAAGTGTTGAAAGAGAAACGGAAAGAGTATCAATTAACTCAAGAGCAATTGGCTGAAAAAATATATGTAACAAATAGGACAGTATCTAATTGGGAAACTGGTAAAACAACTCCTGATATTGATAGTCTCATTCGACTATCTGCTCTATTTGATTTATCTTTGGATAACTTATTATTGGAGGGATCAGATATCGTGGAAAACATCAAAAAAATTGAAGCTGCTAAAATCGCAAAAAAATACTTTACTTTCAGTTGGTTAACTAACATAGTTTTTGTTTTAATACTAGGCACACAAAAATTATATGGTGATTTATCAACTGTAGCTTTTGTTTTACTAACTCTTGGAATTATTTTAAATAGTTTCACTATGTTTTATTTTGCTAAAGAAGTGAAAGTAACAAATGAGAATAAAAGCCCATATCAGATATTAAAAACTGAAAATAAATGGTTGTTGATTCCAGTAATATTAATATTAGTTTTAGTATTATGGCTTACCCTTTTTGCTAGGTGATTAATTCCATTTAAAAGCCCTCAGAATCGATTCTGAGGGCTTTTTATCAATTGTTTGGACATTCCTAGCAGATACTTGAAAAATCATTCTAGGTTCACATAATGGCAATTATACGATGTTCATTTTAAAAGCATAAAGATAGATAAGCATAGTAAAATTAACCCAATTATCAAAACGATAACAGCAGTTGATTTTCCTATATTTTTATCTGTTTCATTAGGTTTATCAGAGTTCCTGACTAAATTTGCCCAGCTTAAATCTTTTTTTACACCCAATTGATAAGATATATAAAATAAAAATAAACTTAAAATAAGGAATGTATATTTTGTAGGTACATTAAAAATAATAGCTATTAATATAAATAAGACAAAACTTATTATGGTAATTACTCTATTCATAACAATCACCCTCTTTCAAATCCTATATATTAATTATATCATGGTGTACTAAATCAAGGTTAGTTTACATAACTGGTGATTATACGAAGTTACTTTTTGATATTATGGTACAATAAATAAAAAAAGAATGGAGAGATTTTTATGTCAGAAAAAGAATTATTAAAATCAGAAAAGCTCCGAATAAAAAATGATAAATTACGTGCAAAAGGTAAAGACCCTTTGAAAGGTTCAAACCCAATGGTTAATACTGGAATGGTTGGAATTAACAAAGCGAACATAGGAATTACAGATAAAAACAATTCAAATTATATGGCGAATCCCAATTTTAAAAAAGAGAATTAGTTATTTAATACCTTAGTTAACATAATCACCATTTTAAGAAGCTGTAGAGGTACCAACGGATTCAACTCGCAAGATTGTGAATCTTAAAAGGTCTACCTCAAAATAAAAAAAGAAGCCTTAGAAATAAGGCTTCTTTTTTTATGAAGATAGTGAAATTTGAAAATCATTTTGAGGGGGTTTTGTTATTTTTAAAATTAATATTACTAGTAACATTAATTTTTTTTAGCGAGACATTCCTCTACTTTTTTGTTGCTCTATCTGTTTTTCTCGTGTGATTAATTGTTTTAACCACGTTGTTAACTGCTGAATCCATTGAGTTAAGCGATTTTCAGGGATATATCGCTTAATTTTATTTTCTTCAAGAGTCTCCTTCCAGTCTGAACACTCATAAGAATCTCGTGGTTTTTCGTCATGCTCGAGTTTGTCTAAAATAATTCGACCTTCATATTCTACTTGCGACATAGAAAAGTCAGTTTTTCCCATATCTTTTAATAAACTTTTCAGAACTCTATTGTTGTCCCTTACTTGTAGTGTGTGTTCTTGTGTTTCTTCTAAGTCTTGCTTCAGATGTCTATTTTCTTGTTTTAAATGATTAATCTGATTGTCACGACCTTCTAATTGGAAGGTGTGTTTCTCTATTTTTTCAGTTAAATTTTTGACCTTTTTATTTAGGTTATAATTAGTTTTTTTAGTTAATTCAGCTTCTTTTTGAACCCCACCCATAAACTCTTTTAAATGAGTTAAATTTTTGGTATCAACAATCGTTTTTCCTAAAAATGTTTTTTCAAATTGATTGGTTAAATGAGTCCATTGATCTTGAACGTCGTACACGTTTTGAGTCGAGACACCTATATTTTTAACTTCTTTTATTTTTTTATTGATATGCTCTTTTCTTTGAGATAGCTCTGTTTCTTTTTCAGCGATTTCTTTTGCCATTTTTTTGATGATTTTAACGTCATCAATGCCAATTGTTTGATTGTTTAAAATTCCTTCCTGGTAAATGTGAGGAATTTGTTGTTTGAGATACTTATCCAGGTCTTGATGAAAAGAAGATAGTTCTTTCCTAGTTAAGACCTCTTTGGCAGAGACTTTCTCACGTTGCTTTTTTTCATCAAAAACAACAGGAATAAAGGCATAATGCAAGTGAGGTGTCGTTTCATCATGATGAACGGTTGCTGATAATACATTTTGACTACCGTATCGTTCATTCAGAAAATCAACTGTCGCTTTAAAAAACTCTTTTTGAGTACTCATTGTCTCTTGTTCAAGTGATTTAGGAAGTGTCACAATCCAGTCAGCCATAACTTTAACGTCAGCACGATTAAAGCAATAGACTTCAGCTAACCTATTTTTTAACCGTTGATTCATATCGCCTTCTTTATCACACAAATCATAATTCAAATAAGTTCGTTCTGAATCAATATCAGGGTTAGAATGATTGGTTGTTTTTCTTTCAATGTGAATGGACAATCCGTTCACAGAACCTTGAGTAAATTTTTCAACGTGAGCCATGAGAAAACCTCCTAAATAAGTTGAGTTCATCATAGCATGGTTAGAAGACCAATTCAATTTGGTATAGCTCGTTATACCAAAATAGATTTTGGCACTCGGTCTGCGACGCATTTCGACTGTTTCCAGTCGAGCTAAAACGTTCAGATAAAATCGCCTTTAGGCAATTTATGATCTTCTCTTTTTTAGCGTACAGCTGTCCAAATTGTTTCCAATTTAGACTCGCTGCTTTTTATCTATCAACGGTGGCTAGATTGCCAATGGTTGATAGATAAAAAAAAGAACCTACTAAGGTTCTCTCAAAATCTAAATAGATGTATCTGTAATCATGATTTCATAGCCAACCACTTTTCGCCCTCTTTTTTGTGTGGTAACGAAAAATTCGCATGCAATCTTTTCTTCCAATTCTTCGATAGAGCGTGTAATAACTTTTTGAAAAAATTGTCCTGCAGGCATACGAGAATCTTTACCTAAAAACCATGACTGCCAACTTTCTAAATCAGCAGAAATAGTTGTATATTTTTCTCTACCTCTTCTATGAGATTCCCAAAGCTTTAACATAATTAGTGAATACTTCCCGTTAATTCTAGAAAGTTCATTTAATCTAAAACTATAAAAATGTTCTTTCAAATCAAAAACTAAAGGAGCAGCATCTTCAGAAAATTTAAATCTAACAACACCATTCTCTAAAAATTTAATTCTAGAAAATAATTGAGTCATTAAAATACCACTTACACCATCTTCAACTATAGGTAAATACAAAGCAGTATTTTCATTTAGTTTTTTAAAAGCTTTAGCAATCCTAGTATATGAATCGCCTGAAGTATTAAGATTAAAATGTTTAATGATTTCCAATGCTGATACTTCATATTCATCATCTAATTTAGAGTCTTTTGTAACATAGCTAAAACAGTAATCAAGAACACGTTGTTCAAAAGATTTTAAGCCACCAAACGACTTAGCTAAATCATTTCCTTGAACTACTAAGTAATCTTGACGTGCTAATAAATCTTTTATTGCTAGCTCGGCTTTCTTGTTTTTCAAATTATACACCTCTATTCATCTGATTATGTAATAATACCAAAAAAACAGAATAAATACAAACAAGGTATTTATAACGTGGAAAATGGTATTTATAACGTGGAAAATGGTATTTATAACGTGGAAAATGGTATTTATGACGTGGAAAATGGTATTTATAACCTCTGAAAGCATTGATATTAGTGCGTTTTGAAAGACCCTAAAGTATTTAAAAGTATTTAAAAGTATTCTTTAAAGTATTTACTTAGTAGGATAAGCAATTATTTTTTTAATTTCTTTTGAAAAAAGTTAACTAAAAAACAATTAAAAAAGGAGTGAGAGAAAACCACTCTCACATTTTACTTGCAGCAGTCGCTATACGCTCCTTTGCTAAAAAAATAAAACCTTTCTTTAAAGGATTCTTTTTATATGCTTAAAAACGAGTTTTAAGAGCTTTTAAGCATAAACTAGATAAATACGTTATACTTTCTTTAAAACGTCTTACAGACGGTCAGGGCAAGCCCTAACAACCCAAAAGCAGATAAAGAGTATTAAGATATTAGTTATTCTTTCTGAAGGAGTTACTATTAAGATGAAAAATGAAGAATATAAAACAATAAAAGAACTAGCAGATGACTTAGGTGTGACCAAACAAACAGTCCAATATCATTACAAATCTTTTGCCGACAAAGAAACAGTATTAAGCGACAAAGGAGCGATATTGTTAGATAACCGTTTACAATCACTTTTGTCAGAAAAAATCGGCAAAAAGAATATAGAGAAACCGACAAAAGAATCAGCAAACTATACAGCAAAGAAACAATTAATATCTAAAGAATTAGAACTTTTAAAAGAAGAATTGAATAATAAAGATGAGATAATAACTGAATTATTAGAGAGTCAGAAAAATCTTCAAAAATTACTAGATCAGCAACAGGTTTTAACATTGCAAGCTAATCAAAAAATAGAGCAATTAGAAATGAACCTAGCAGAATCTGAGGAAAAAGAAAAATTATCTTTATGGCAACGTTTATTTAGAAAATAAGATTCTCGCAAATATGATATATTATTAATGGCACTTAGCCCATTTCATTTTGAAAGGGGGTGCTAGATACATGCTTGATAACATATTCTCGTTATTCATCACGACTGTTTTTACAACAGTAACAACAGTTATAACTAAAAAGTTATTAAATCGTTGGTTTGACGATAAAGATGATGAATAAAGGCATGAGTGCCAACAAACCCACTCGTTAGAGTCGCACTAACGAAAAAAAAAGCCACTACCTGTGATGAGGTAGTGGCTTTTGTGCTAGATACACTAACACATATTCTCGTTTTCGCACCTTCATTATATCATGACTTTAAATTTCAATCAAAATACTTAATTTAAAGTTACTGGTAATATTAAAAGTGACTAACATAAATCAAATTATACCTAGTGAAATCAAAGACAATCAAACTTGTACTTGATTATTACAATCTGTTTATATATAATCAAGTATGAACTTGAATGAGTGATTTTGGAGGAATAAACGTGACAAATGAAATATGTGAGATTACTTGTATTCATGAGGAGCAAGTAACTAATTCAAAAGAGAGATTAAAAAATACTAATAGCAAAGATCTAAGTTCTTTATTTAAAATTTTATCAGATGAAAATAGATTCAAAATATTACATGCTTTAGCTTATGAAGATCAACTATGTGTATGTGACGTAGCCAATATTATTGGAGCAACTATGGCAAATACATCACATCATTTGCAATCATTAAAAAAATTAGGTGTTGTAGATAGTAAAAAAATAGGCAAATTAGTTTATTATTTTAGTTCTGATGATAGGATTGTTGAATTGATAAATTTAGGAAAACAACTAGAACAGGGTGATAGCTATGAGTAAAGAAACTTCTAGTAAAACATATCGAGTAGAGGGATTAAGCTGTACGAATTGTGCTGCTAAATTTGAAAAAAATGTTAAAAGTATTGAAGGTGTAACAGATGCAAAAGTAAACTTTGGTGCTGGAAAAATTAAAGTTGAGGGAACATCTTCCATTCAAGAAATTAAGTCTGCTGGAGCTTTTGAAAATCTAATTATTCAAGATGAGGACAATCAAGAATCTGAAGGGGGACAGAAAGACTCTTTCTTGAAACGTAATTGGAAATTAGTTATTTCAGTAATATTAATAGCGATAGCTTTTTATTTTAGAGCTACTGTAGGCGAGAATGATATCATAACTAAAAGCTTATTTATATCAGCCATCGTTATTGGTGGATTTAGTTTATTTACAGAAGGAATTAAGGATTTACTTAAATTAAACTTTTCAATGGAAGTTTTAATGACAGTAGCAATTATAGGCGCATCAATTATAGGTGAATGGGCTGAAGGTTCTATTGTAGTTATCTTATTCGCTGTTAGTGAAGCCCTTGAACGATTTTCAATGGATAGAGCAAGACAATCTATTCGTTCGTTAATGGATATAGCACCAAAAGAAGCTTTGATTAGAAGAAATAACGAAGAAAAAATGATAAATGTTTCTGATATTCAAATAGGAGATATTATGATTATTAAACCAGGGCAAAAAATAGCTATGGATGGGGTAGTCATTAAAGGACATTCTGCTGTTAATCAAGCAGCAATAACGGGTGAGTCTGTTCCAATTGAAAAACAAATTAAGGACGAAATTTTTGCAGGAACTTTAAATAAAGAGGGAATTTTAGAAGTGGAAGTGACTAAACATGTTAATGATACAACCATTGCTAAAATCATTCATTTAGTGGAAGAAGCACAAGGAGAACGAGCACCTGCACAAGCATTCGTTGATAACTTTGCTAAATACTATACCCCTTCTATCATGGCTATTTCGGCTTTAATTATCATTATTCCACCATTGTTTTTTGGTGGTGATTGGAATAAGTGGTTGTACCAGGGTTTATCACTATTAGTAGTTGGTTGTCCTTGTTCATTAGTTATCTCAACACCTGTTTCAATCGTTTCAGCTATTGGAAATTCAGCTAAAAATGGTGTGCTGGTAAAAGGAGGTATTTATCTCGAAGAAATCGGAGGATTAAAAGCAATCGCTTTTGATAAAACAGGGACTTTAACCAAAGGAACGCCTTCTGTAACAGACTTTGTTGTAAGTGACACAAATCAAGAAAATCAGTACTTATCTATCATTTCAGCGTTAGAAATACTTTCTCAACATCCTTTAGCTTCAGCCATTCTTAAAGAAGCTGATAGAAGAGAGTCAAACTATCAAATGATCGATATTATGAATTTTAAATCAGTAACTGGTAAAGGAATTAAAGGTGATTATCAAGGTACAACTTATTTTGTTGGAAGTCCTAAATTATTTGATTCAGAATTAATTAGGCAAGCTAGTGTCATGAAAAATTATGAGAAGTTACAAGAGCAAGGAAAAACCGTCATGATTTTTGGAACAGCACAAAATATTTTGGCAATTATCGCAGTTGCTGATGAATTAAGAAAGTCAAGTTCAGAAGTAATCGCTAAGCTTCATCAGTTAGGTATTGAACATACAATTATGTTAACTGGTGACAATATCAGAACAGCTAAATCAATTGGAGAACAAGTTGGTGTGACAGACATTAAAGGTGATTTAATGCCACAAGATAAGTTAGATTATATTAAAGAGCTTAAAGAAAAGTATGGAAAAGTGGCTATGGTAGGAGACGGAGTAAATGATGCTCCTGCGTTAGCATCAGCAACTGTTGGGATTGCAATGGGTGGGGCTGGAACGGACACTGCTTTAGAAACAGCTGATGTTGCCTTAATGGGTGATGATTTACAAAAGTTACCGTTTATTGTTAATCTTAGTCGAAAAACATTAAAAATTATAAAACAAAATATTACTTTCTCTTTAAGCATTAAATTCTTAGCTTTATTGCTAATTATTCCAGGATGGTTATCACTTTGGATTGCTATTGTTGCAGATATGGGAGCAACTTTATTAGTAACACTTAATGGATTGAGATTGATGAAACAGAAGTAAGAAATAGTTATTTATCTCGTTGATTAACATAATCAAATATTATACGAAGTAAAAAGACCTCAACAAGGAACTGACCCCAAAAGATGAGACAAATATAAAAACACCCCTGTTGAATTCATGTAAAATGAATTTAACGGAGGTGTATTTTTTATGGTTAAAAGGATTGCTTATCCAGTAGAAGTAAAAGAAGAAGCTATAAAAATGAAACTTGAAGGTAAAACAACATCAGAAATTATGAATAAACTCAACATTCGGAATAAAACTCAGGTGAAAACATGGTGGAAATGGTATAGAAATGGAGAATCTTATCGATTCTCTCAAGGTGTGGGAAAACAATATACTTATGGAAAAGGTAATGAACACTTTTCGCCTTTAGAAGTTCTAGAAAGAGAAAACAAGTACTTGAAACAGGAAATTGATGTTTTAAAAAAATACAAGGAGTTGGAAAGGATGTGGAAAAAGAAGTATTCATAAATTTAGTTGATTCTTATAAAGGAAAACTATCTATAACATGGTTATGTCACTATTTTAGGATAGCTAGAAGTACTTACTATCGTTGGTCTAAGAAAGAATATGTTGCCGATAATCGAATTAAAATGATTGAGCAGCTGTGTAAAGAAAACAAGTTCACTTATGGTTATCGAAAAATCACTTTTTTACTTCGTAAAAAGATAAAAGTGAATCATAAAGTTGTTCAGCGTATTATGCAAAAATATGGATGGAGTTGTCAGGTGAAAATAAAGAAAGAAAAACGTCCAGGTTCTATTTATTTTAAAACTACTAATATAATTGATAGAGACTTTAGTTCAAGTAAGCCACTAGAAAAACTAACAACAGACATCACTTATCTTGATTATGGTCCTAAAAGACTCTATCTTTCTAGCATTATGGATTTGTTTAATGGAGAAATACTTTCTTATACAATAAGTGAAAAACAGGACATATCTTGTGTTTTAGACACACTAAATAAATTACCTAAACTTCCAGATAAATGTATACTTCATTCGGATCAAGGTTCTGTGTATACTTCATATGCTTATTATCACGCAACAAAAGAAAAGAGCATTACCAGAAGTATGTCCCGAAAAGGGACTCCTGCAGATAATGCTCCAATAGAATCGTTTCATTCCATCCTAAAGTCTGAAACGTTCTCATTACACCCAGAGCTTGGAAGCTCTACAATTAGTGTAATTGAAACTGTACAAAATTTCATCAACTATTATAATAAAGAAAGAATTCAACAAAAATACGACTACTTATCTCCAGTTGACTATCGGAAAAAAGTAATCGCATAGGTGTTTTTATTACTGTCTCATTTTAGGGGTTCAGTCCCACAATTATGAGGTCTTTTATTTATATATGTCTCTACGATGACCGATTTCTAAAACTAGAATCGTTATAGTGTCATCATCTATGTTTGCCAACAAACGATAATCTCCTATTCTATATCGCCATTGCCCACTTTTATTACCTACTAATCCTTTTCCGTGAGCTCGAGGAGAATCAGTTCCTTCTAAGTTCTTAGAAATCCAAGATAATATAAGTCTAGCTTGATGTTTATCCATCTTTTTTAGTGATTTTTGAGCATTTTTTTCATACCGAACGGTGTATTTTTTATCCATCATAATCCTAATTCTAGAAGCATATCTTTATGTGAGATACTTTCGTCACTTAATTCATGAGCTTTCATTGCTTTTTCATATAAAGCCATATCAATTTGATCTTCCAGCCCCTCTAATAATTTAGTCCTAGCCAATTCTGATAAACTTAATCCATTTAAATCAGCCATAGATTGAATAAATAATTTTTCCTCATCCGTAACTCTAAATGTAACAGTACTCATATAAAAAACCTCCTTGTGTACATTTGTTTTACATTCTTATTGTATTACAAATGTATACAAGGAGTCAAATTTATAATAGTTAACATAAATCAAGTTATACGGAGTTCATAGTTTTGAAGTGACGTTAATATGGGCATTGTATAAATGAACTATATCACTTAGGTAAATAGCTACCTTTTCAGAAGCATAAGGGTGGATTTTGTTATATGCAGTAATAAGTAAATCTTGATAATAATTAAATAAAACAACCTCATAATAATCGTCACGTAAGGATATACTTTTAAAAATAGGATATCTACTATATCTTTTAATTGTTTTTACTTCTAGATCTAAATTAGGGTAAAATGAAATCAATTTTTTTTCTAGCACATTTTCTTCTATGCTTAAAATTTTTGATAATTCTTTTATACTAAAACTTATTTTATTTGAAAAACTATAAGCGATAGTATTTACCAAAATAATAGATAATAAATCTATTTGAAGTTGAGTATAATTTTCTATGATTTTATATATTGTTTTTTCATATTCTCTATTTATGATTTCATCATCTAAATTTATTTTAATAATTTCTTTATCATAATGAGTTATATCATTGCGATTGAAATTATTCCTAGCGCATATAAAGTTAATAAAATTTAGAGAATCTTCATCAGTCATTGTAGGTTAGGAATAGTCGCCTAGGTTTTGATTGGTTAAAATAAACCCAATGTCTTCTGCATGCCAAATAAAATCTTTTTCTAAAGCTAGTGCTTCATCTTCTAGCAACCCATCAATAAATATTTTTGATACACAACCTCTTTTATTCGCAATTCTATCATGGGCTGAGTTCCTATTATTGTTGTTAAGTCTACCTCCAGACCCCTTTCCAATATAAAATAAAGTACCATCATCAGTGTAGTGACCATAAACATAATATCTATACATAATAAGTCCCCTTTTAGAAAGATTATATCAAACAAGTTCTCTAGAACGTTCTTAAGACTCAAAAATTATCATGATTTACATAACTGGTTAGTATACCAAGTTAAACTTATTATCATATTTTGAAGTCAAAATAGCTTTACATTGCTATAATATCAATAAATGTAAGCTATCTTTGATGGAGGATACATAGAATATCAACTAAGGTAATGAGTAAGGAGAACGGAATGAATATTGGAGAAACAATAAAAATTAAACGTAAAGATTTGAAGTTAACTCAAGATGAACTGGCAGAAAAAATTCATGTATCGAGACAAACAATATCTAGTTGGGAGAATTCTAAAAGTTTACCTGACGTCACAAGTTTAATTTTATTGAGCGATGTTTATGAAATCTCTTTAGATGAATTAATAAAAGGAGATATTACTATGATTAAGAAATTGGAAGTTAAAGAAAGCAAAGAAGGACTAAATTCAAAATTTATAATTAACAATGTATTAAATCTATTATTACTTATACTGATGCAATTATTAAAAAATATAGGCTACAATAGTTTCGTTTCTTTTTTTATTACAGTGATAATTTTGGTAAATACAGTACCAGTTATAGTTGAGGCTATCAAATATAAAAAGATTTCTGAAAAAAACAAAAAATAGTTATTTAACTGTTAGGTAGACATAATCTGATATTATTCTTAGTTGAAAATACTATTAAATCAATAAAGGAAAAGACTTTCTAATGACTTTTACAGCAATATGAAATAGATTAGAAAGAGAAATAAAAACTCAAATGATAAATTGTAGGTGAAGATAAATGACAATAGGGCAAGTGTTGAAAGAGAAACGGAAAGAGTATCAATTAACTCAAGAGCAATTGGCTGAAAAAATATATGTAACAAATAGGACAGTATCTAATTGGGAAACTGGTAAAACAACTCCTGATATTGATAGTCTCATTCGACTATCTGCTCTATTTGATTTATCTTTGGATAACTTATTATTGGAGGGATCAGATATCGTGGAAAACATCAAAAAAATTGAAGCTGCTAAAATCGCAAAAAAATACTTTACTTTCAGTTGGTTAACTAACATAGTTTTTGTTTTAATACTAGGCACACAAAAATTATATGGTGATTTATCAACTGTAGCTTTTGTTTTACTAACTCTTGGAATTATTTTAAATAGTTTCACTATGTTTTATTTTGCTAAAGAAGTGAAAGTAACAAATGAGAATAAAAGCCCATATCAGATATTAAAAACTGAAAATAAATGGTTGTTGATTCCAGTAATATTAATATTAGTTTTAGTATTATGGCTTACCCTTTTTGCTAGGTGATTAATTCCATTTAAAAGCCCTCAGAATCGATTCTGAGGGCTTTTTATCAATTGTTTGGACATTCCTAGCAGATACTTGAAAAATCATTCTAGGTTCACATAATGGCAATTATACGATGTTCATTTTAAAAGCATAAAGATAGATAAGCATAGTAAAATTAACCCAATTATCAAAACGATAACAGCAGTTGATTTTCCTATATTTTTATCTGTTTCATTAGGTTTATCAGAGTTCCTGACTAAATTTGCCCAGCTTAAATCTTTTTTTACACCCAATTGATAAGATATATAAAATAAAAATAAACTTAAAATAAGGAATGTATATTTTGTAGGTACATTAAAAATAATAGCTATTAATATAAATAAGACAAAACTTATTATGGTAATTACTCTATTCATAACAATCACCCTCTTTCAAATCCTATATATTAATTATATCATGGTGTACTAAATCAAGGTTAGTTTACATAACTGGTGATTATACGAAGTTACTTTTTGATATTATGGTACAATAAATAAAAAAAGAATGGAGAGATTTTTATGTCAGAAAAAGAATTATTAAAATCAGAAAAGCTCCGAATAAAAAATGATAAATTACGTGCAAAAGGTAAAGACCCTTTGAAAGGTTCAAACCCAATGGTTAATACTGGAATGGTTGGAATTAACAAAGCGAACATAGGAATTACAGATAAAAACAATTCAAATTATATGGCGAATCCCAATTTTAAAAAAGAGAATTAGTTATTTAATACCTTAGTTAACATAATCACCATTTTAAGAAGCTGTAGAGGTACCAACGGATTCAACTCGCAAGATTGTGAATCTTAAAAGGTCTACCTCAAAATAAAAAAAGAAGCCTTAGAAATAAGGCTTCTTTTTTTATGAAGATAGTGAAATTTGAAAATCATTTTGAGGGGGTTTTGTTATTTTTAAAATTAATATTACTAGTAACATTAATTTTTTTTAGCGAGACATTCCTCTACTTTTTTGTTGCTCTATCTGTTTTTCTCGTGTGATTAATTGTTTTAACCACGTTGTTAACTGCTGAATCCATTGAGTTAAGCGATTTTCAGGGATATATCGCTTAATTTTATTTTCTTCAAGAGTCTCCTTCCAGTCTGAACACTCATAAGAATCTCGTGGTTTTTCGTCATGCTCGAGTTTGTCTAAAATAATTCGACCTTCATATTCTACTTGCGACATAGAAAAGTCAGTTTTTCCCATATCTTTTAATAAACTTTTCAGAACTCTATTGTTGTCCCTTACTTGTAGTGTGTGTTCTTGTGTTTCTTCTAAGTCTTGCTTCAGATGTCTATTTTCTTGTTTTAAATGATTAATCTGATTGTCACGACCTTCTAATTGGAAGGTGTGTTTCTCTATTTTTTCAGTTAAATTTTTGACCTTTTTATTTAGGTTATAATTAGTTTTTTTAGTTAATTCAGCTTCTTTTTGAACCCCACCCATAAACTCTTTTAAATGAGTTAAATTTTTGGTATCAACAATCGTTTTTCCTAAAAATGTTTTTTCAAATTGATTGGTTAAATGAGTCCATTGATCTTGAACGTCGTACACGTTTTGAGTCGAGACACCTATATTTTTAACTTCTTTTATTTTTTTATTGATATGCTCTTTTCTTTGAGATAGCTCTGTTTCTTTTTCAGCGATTTCTTTTGCCATTTTTTTGATGATTTTAACGTCATCAATGCCAATTGTTTGATTGTTTAAAATTCCTTCCTGGTAAATGTGAGGAATTTGTTGTTTGAGATACTTATCCAGGTCTTGATGAAAAGAAGATAGTTCTTTCCTAGTTAAGACCTCTTTGGCAGAGACTTTCTCACGTTGCTTTTTTTCATCAAAAACAACAGGAATAAAGGCATAATGCAAGTGAGGTGTCGTTTCATCATGATGAACGGTTGCTGATAATACATTTTGACTACCGTATCGTTCATTCAGAAAATCAACTGTCGCTTTAAAAAACTCTTTTTGAGTACTCATTGTCTCTTGTTCAAGTGATTTAGGAAGTGTCACAATCCAGTCAGCCATAACTTTAACGTCAGCACGATTAAAGCAATAGACTTCAGCTAACCTATTTTTTAACCGTTGATTCATATCGCCTTCTTTATCACACAAATCATAATTCAAATAAGTTCGTTCTGAATCAATATCAGGGTTAGAATGATTGGTTGTTTTTCTTTCAATGTGAATGGACAATCCGTTCACAGAACCTTGAGTAAATTTTTCAACGTGAGCCATGAGAAAACCTCCTAAATAAGTTGAGTTCATCATAGCATGGTTAGAAGACCAATTCAATTTGGTATAGCTCGTTATACCAAAATAGATTTTGGCACTCGGTCTGCGACGCATTTCGACTGTTTCCAGTCGAGCTAAAACGTTCAGATAAAATCGCCTTTAGGCAATTTATGATCTTCTCTTTTTTAGCGTACAGCTGTCCAAATTGTTTCCAATTTAGACTCGCTGCTTTTTATCTATCAACGGTGGCTAGATTGCCAATGGTTGATAGATAAAAAAAAGAACCTACTAAGGTTCTCTCAAAATCTAAATAGATGTATCTGTAATCATGATTTCATAGCCAACCACTTTTCGCCCTCTTTTTTGTGTGGTAACGAAAAATTCGCATGCAATCTTTTCTTCCAATTCTTCGATAGAGCGTGTAATAACTTTTTGAAAAAATTGTCCTGCAGGCATACGAGAATCTTTACCTAAAAACCATGACTGCCAACTTTCTAAATCAGCAGAAATAGTTGTATATTTTTCTCTACCTCTTCTATGAGATTCCCAAAGCTTTAACATAATTAGTGAATACTTCCCGTTAATTCTAGAAAGTTCATTTAATCTAAAACTATAAAAATGTTCTTTCAAATCAAAAACTAAAGGAGCAGCATCTTCAGAAAATTTAAATCTAACAACACCATTCTCTAAAAATTTAATTCTAGAAAATAATTGAGTCATTAAAATACCACTTACACCATCTTCAACTATAGGTAAATACAAAGCAGTATTTTCATTTAGTTTTTTAAAAGCTTTAGCAATCCTAGTATATGAATCGCCTGAAGTATTAAGATTAAAATGTTTAATGATTTCCAATGCTGATACTTCATATTCATCATCTAATTTAGAGTCTTTTGTAACATAGCTAAAACAGTAATCAAGAACACGTTGTTCAAAAGATTTTAAGCCACCAAACGACTTAGCTAAATCATTTCCTTGAACTACTAAGTAATCTTGACGTGCTAATAAATCTTTTATTGCTAGCTCGGCTTTCTTGTTTTTCAAATTATACACCTCTATTCATCTGATTATGTAATAATACCAAAAAAACAGAATAAATACAAACAAGGTATTTATAACGTGGAAAATGGTATTTATAACGTGGAAAATGGTATTTATAACGTGGAAAATGGTATTTATGACGTGGAAAATGGTATTTATAACCTCTGAAAGCATTGATATTAGTGCGTTTTGAAAGACCCTAAAGTATTTAAAAGTATTTAAAAGTATTCTTTAAAGTATTTACTTAGTAGGATAAGCAATTATTTTTTTAATTTCTTTTGAAAAAAGTTAACTAAAAAACAATTAAAAAAGGAGTGAGAGAAAACCACTCTCACATTTTACTTGCAGCAGTCGCTATACGCTCCTTTGCTAAAAAAATAAAACCTTTCTTTAAAGGATTCTTTTTATATGCTTAAAAACGAGTTTTAAGAGCTTTTAAGCATAAACTAGATAAATACGTTATACTTTCTTTAAAACGTCTTACAGACGGTCAGGGCAAGCCCTAACAACCCAAAAGCAGATAAAGAGTATTAAGATATTAGTTATTCTTTCTGAAGGAGTTACTATTAAGATGAAAAATGAAGAATATAAAACAATAAAAGAACTAGCAGATGACTTAGGTGTGACCAAACAAACAGTCCAATATCATTACAAATCTTTTGCCGACAAAGAAACAGTATTAAGCGACAAAGGAGCGATATTGTTAGATAACCGTTTACAATCACTTTTGTCAGAAAAAATCGGCAAAAAGAATATAGAGAAACCGACAAAAGAATCAGCAAACTATACAGCAAAGAAACAATTAATATCTAAAGAATTAGAACTTTTAAAAGAAGAATTGAATAATAAAGATGAGATAATAACTGAATTATTAGAGAGTCAGAAAAATCTTCAAAAATTACTAGATCAGCAACAGGTTTTAACATTGCAAGCTAATCAAAAAATAGAGCAATTAGAAATGAACCTAGCAGAATCTGAGGAAAAAGAAAAATTATCTTTATGGCAACGTTTATTTAGAAAATAAGATTCTCGCAAATATGATATATTATTAATGGCACTTAGCCCATTTCATTTTGAAAGGGGTGCTAGATACATGCTTGATAACATATTCTCGTTATTCATCACGACTGTTTTTACAACAGTAACAACAGTTATAACTAAAAAGTTATTAAATCGTTGGTTTGACGATAAAGATGATGAATAAAGGCATGAGTGCCAACAAACCCACTCGTTAGAGTCGCACTAACGAAAAAAAAAGCCACTACCTGTGATGAGGTAGTGGCTTTTGTGCTAGATACACTAACACATATTCTCGTTTTCGCACCTTCATTATATCATGACTTTAAATTTCAATCAAAATACTTAATTTAAAGTTACTGGTAATATTAAAAGTGACTAACATAAATCAAATTATACCTAGTGAAATCAAAGACAATCAAACTTGTACTTGATTATTACAATCTGTTTATATATAATCAAGTATGAACTTGAATGAGTGATTTTGGAGGAATAAACGTGACAAATGAAATATGTGAGATTACTTGTATTCATGAGGAGCAAGTAACTAATTCAAAAGAGAGATTAAAAAATACTAATAGCAAAGATCTAAGTTCTTTATTTAAAATTTTATCAGATGAAAATAGATTCAAAATATTACATGCTTTAGCTTATGAAGATCAACTATGTGTATGTGACGTAGCCAATATTATTGGAGCAACTATGGCAAATACATCACATCATTTGCAATCATTAAAAAAATTAGGTGTTGTAGATAGTAAAAAAATAGGCAAATTAGTTTATTATTTTAGTTCTGATGATAGGATTGTTGAATTGATAAATTTAGGAAAACAACTAGAACAGGGTGATAGCTATGAGTAAAGAAACTTCTAGTAAAACATATCGAGTAGAGGGATTAAGCTGTACGAATTGTGCTGCTAAATTTGAAAAAAATGTTAAAAGTATTGAAGGTGTAACAGATGCAAAAGTAAACTTTGGTGCTGGAAAAATTAAAGTTGAGGGAACATCTTCCATTCAAGAAATTAAGTCTGCTGGAGCTTTTGAAAATCTAATTATTCAAGATGAGGACAATCAAGAATCTGAAGGGGGACAGAAAGACTCTTTCTTGAAACGTAATTGGAAATTAGTTATTTCAGTAATATTAATAGCGATAGCTTTTTATTTTAGAGCTACTGTAGGCGAGAATGATATCATAACTAAAAGCTTATTTATATCAGCCATCGTTATTGGTGGATTTAGTTTATTTACAGAAGGAATTAAGGATTTACTTAAATTAAACTTTTCAATGGAAGTTTTAATGACAGTAGCAATTATAGGCGCATCAATTATAGGTGAATGGGCTGAAGGTTCTATTGTAGTTATCTTATTCGCTGTTAGTGAAGCCCTTGAACGATTTTCAATGGATAGAGCAAGACAATCTATTCGTTCGTTAATGGATATAGCACCAAAAGAAGCTTTGATTAGAAGAAATAACGAAGAAAAAATGATAAATGTTTCTGATATTCAAATAGGAGATATTATGATTATTAAACCAGGGCAAAAAATAGCTATGGATGGGGTAGTCATTAAAGGACATTCTGCTGTTAATCAAGCAGCAATAACGGGTGAGTCTGTTCCAATTGAAAAACAAATTAAGGACGAAATTTTTGCAGGAACTTTAAATAAAGAGGGAATTTTAGAAGTGGAAGTGACTAAACATGTTAATGATACAACCATTGCTAAAATCATTCATTTAGTGGAAGAAGCACAAGGAGAACGAGCACCTGCACAAGCATTCGTTGATAACTTTGCTAAATACTATACCCCTTCTATCATGGCTATTTCGGCTTTAATTATCATTATTCCACCATTGTTTTTTGGTGGTGATTGGAATAAGTGGTTGTACCAGGGTTTATCACTATTAGTAGTTGGTTGTCCTTGTTCATTAGTTATCTCAACACCTGTTTCAATCGTTTCAGCTATTGGAAATTCAGCTAAAAATGGTGTGCTGGTAAAAGGAGGTATTTATCTCGAAGAAATCGGAGGATTAAAAGCAATCGCTTTTGATAAAACAGGGACTTTAACCAAAGGAACGCCTTCTGTAACAGACTTTGTTGTAAGTGACACAAATCAAGAAAATCAGTACTTATCTATCATTTCAGCGTTAGAAATACTTTCTCAACATCCTTTAGCTTCAGCCATTCTTAAAGAAGCTGATAGAAGAGAGTCAAACTATCAAATGATCGATATTATGAATTTTAAATCAGTAACTGGTAAAGGAATTAAAGGTGATTATCAAGGTACAACTTATTTTGTTGGAAGTCCTAAATTATTTGATTCAGAATTAATTAGGCAAGCTAGTGTCATGAAAAATTATGAGAAGTTACAAGAGCAAGGAAAAACCGTCATGATTTTTGGAACAGCACAAAATATTTTGGCAATTATCGCAGTTGCTGATGAATTAAGAAAGTCAAGTTCAGAAGTAATCGCTAAGCTTCATCAGTTAGGTATTGAACATACAATTATGTTAACTGGTGACAATATCAGAACAGCTAAATCAATTGGAGAACAAGTTGGTGTGACAGACATTAAAGGTGATTTAATGCCACAAGATAAGTTAGATTATATTAAAGAGCTTAAAGAAAAGTATGGAAAAGTGGCTATGGTAGGAGACGGAGTAAATGATGCTCCTGCGTTAGCATCAGCAACTGTTGGGATTGCAATGGGTGGGGCTGGAACGGACACTGCTTTAGAAACAGCTGATGTTGCCTTAATGGGTGATGATTTACAAAAGTTACCGTTTATTGTTAATCTTAGTCGAAAAACATTAAAAATTATAAAACAAAATATTACTTTCTCTTTAAGCATTAAATTCTTAGCTTTATTGCTAATTATTCCAGGATGGTTATCACTTTGGATTGCTATTGTTGCAGATATGGGAGCAACTTTATTAGTAACACTTAATGGATTGAGATTGATGAAACAGAAGTAAGAAATAGTTATTTATCTCGTTGATTAACATAATCAAATATTATACGAAGTAAAAAGACCTCAACAAGGAACTGACCCCAAAAGATGAGACAAATATAAAAACACCCCTGTTGAATTCATGTAAAATGAATTTAACGGAGGTGTATTTTTTATGGTTAAAAGGATTGCTTATCCAGTAGAAGTAAAAGAAGAAGCTATAAAAATGAAACTTGAAGGTAAAAACAACATCAGAAATTATGAATAAACTCAACATTCGGAATAAAACTCAGGTGAAAACATGGTGGAAATGGTATAGAAATGGAGAATCTTATCGATTCTCTCAAGGTGTGGGAAAACAATATACTTATGGAAAAGGTAATGAACACTTTTCGCCTTTAGAAGTTCTAGAAAGAGAAAACAAGTACTTGAAACAGGAAATTGATGTTTTTAAAAAAATACAAGGAGTTGGAAAGGATGTGGAAAAAGAAGTATTCATAAATTTAGTTGATTCTTATAAAGGAAAACTATCTATAACATGGTTATGTCACTATTTTAGGATAGCTAGAAGTACTTACTATCGTTGGTCTAAGAAAGAATATGTTGCCGATAATCGAATTAAAATGATTTGAGCAGCTGTGTAAAGAAAACAAGTTCACTTATGGTTATCGAAAAATCACTTTTTTACTTCGTAAAAAGATAAAAGTGAATCATAAAGTTGTTCAGCGTATTATGCAAAAATATGGATGGAGTTGTCAGGTGAAAATAAAGAAAGAAAAACGTCCAGGTTCTATTTATTTTAAAACTACTAATATAATTGATAGAGACTTTAGTTCAAGTAAGCCACTAGAAAAACTAAACAACAGACATCACTTATCTTGATTATGGTCCTAAAAGACTCTATCTTTCTAGCATTATGGATTTGTTTAATGGAGAAATACTTTCTTATACAATAAGTGAAAAACAGGACATATCTTGTGTTTTAGACACACTAAATAAATTACCTAAACTTCCAGATAAATGTATACTTCATTCGGATCAAGGTTCTGTGTATACTTCATATGCTTATTATCACGCAACAAAAGAAAAGAGCATTACCAGAAGTATGTCCCGAAAAGGGACTCCTGCAGATAATGCTCCAATAGAATCGTTTCATTCCATCCTAAAGTCTGAAACGTTCTCATTACACCCAGAGCTTGGAAGCTCTACAATTAGTGTAATTGAAACTGTACAAAATTTCATCAACTATTATAATAAAGAAAGAATTCAACAAAAATACGACTACTTATCTCCAGTTGACTATCGGAAAAAAGTAATCGCATAGGTGTTTTTATTACTGTCTCATTTTAGGGGTTCAGTCCCACAATTATGAGGTCTTTTATTTATATATGTCTCTACGATGACCGATTTCTAAAACTAGAATCGTTATAGTGTCATCATCTATGTTTGCCAACAAACGATAATCTCCTATTCTATATCGCCATTGCCCACTTTTATTACCTACTAATCCTTTTCCGTGAGCTCGAGGAGAATCAGTTCCTTCTAAGTTCTTAGAAATCCAAGATAATATAAGTCTAGCTTGATGTTTATCCATCTTTTTTAGTGATTTTTGAGCATTTTTTTCATACCGAACGGTGTATTTTTTATCCATCATAATCCTAATTCTAGAAGCATATCTTTATGTGAGATACTTTCGTCACTTAATTCATGAGCTTTCATTGCTTTTTTCATATAAAGCCATATCAATTTGATCTTCCAGCCCCTCTAATAATTTAGTCCTAGCCAATTCTGATAAACTTAATCCATTTAAATCAAGCCATAGATTGAATAAATAATTTTTCCTCATCCGTAACTCTAAATGTAACAGTACTCATATAAAAAACCTCCTTGTGTACATTTGTTTTTACATTCTTATTGTATTACAAATGTATACAAGGAGTCAAATTTATAATAGTTAACATAAATCAAGTTATACGGAGTTCATAGTTTTGAAGTGACGTTAATATGGGCATTGTATAAATGAACTATATCACTTAGGTAAATAGCTACCTTTCAGAAGCATAAGGGTGGATTTTGTTATATGCCAGTAATAAGTAAATCTTGATAATAATTAAATAAAACAACCTCATAATAATCGTCACGTAAGGATATACTTTTAAAAATAGGATATCTACTATATCTTTTAATTGTTTTTTACTTCTAGATCTAAATTAGGGTAAAATGAAATCAATTTTTTTTCTAGCACATTTTCTTCTATGCTTAAAATTTTTGATAATTCTTTTATACTAAAACTTATTTTATTTGAAAAAACTATAAGCGATAGTATTTACCAAAATAATAGATAATAAATCTATTTGAAGTTGAGTATAATTTTCTATGATTTTATATATTGTTTTTTCATATTCTCTATTTATGATTTCATCATCTAAATTTATTTTAATAATTTCTTTATCATAATGAGTTATATCATTGCGATTGAAATTATTCCTAGCGCATATAAAGTTAATAAAATTTAGAGAATCTTCATCAGTCATTGTAGGTTAGGAATAGTCGCCTAGGTTTTGATTTGGTTAAAATAAACCCAATGTCTTCTGCATGCCAAATAAAATCTTTTTCTAAAGCTAGTGCTTCATCTTCTAGCAACCCATCAATAAATATTTTTGATACACAACCTCTTTTATTCGCAATTCTATCATGGCTGAGTTCCTATTATTGTTGTTAAGTCTACCTCCAGACCCCTTTCCAATATAAAATAAAGTACCATCATCAGTGTAGTGACCATAAACATAATATCTATACATAATAAGTCCCCTTTTAGAAAGATTATATCAAACAAGTTCTCTAGAACGTTTCTTAAGACTCAAAAATTATCATGATTTACATAACTGGTTAGTATACCAAGTTAACTTATTATCATATTTTGAAGTCAAAATAGCTTTACATTGCTATAATATCAATAAATGTAAGCTATCTTTGATGGAGGATACATAGAATATAACTAAGTAATGAGTAAAGGAGAACGGAAATGAATATTGGAGAAACAATAAAAATTAAACGTAAAGATTTGAAGTTAACTCAAGATGAAACTGGCAGAAAAATTCATGTATCGAGACAAACAATATCTAGTTGGGCAGAATTCTAAAAGTTTACCTGACGTCACAAGTTTAATTTTATTGAGCGATGTTTATGAAATCTCTTTAGATGAATTAATAAAGGAGTATATTACTATGATTAAGAAATTGGAAGTTAAAGAAAGCAAAGAAGGACTAAATTCAAAATTTATAATTAACAATGTATTAAATCTATTATTACTTATACTGATGCAATATTAAAAAAATATAGGCTTACAATAGTTTCGTTCTTTTTTTATTACAGTGATAATTTTGGTAAATACAGTACCAGTTATAGTTGAGGCTATCAAATATAAAAAGATTTCTGAAAAAACAAAAAATAGTTATTTAACTGTTAGGTAGACATAATCTGATATTATTCTTAGTTGAAAATACTATTAAATCAATAAAGGAAAAGACTTTCTAATGACTTTTACAGCAATATGAAATAGATTAGAAAGAGAAATAAAAACTCAAATGATAAATTGTAGTGAAGATAAATGACAATAGGGCAAGTGTTGAAAGAGAAACGGAAAGAGTATCAATTAACTCAAGAGCAATTGGCTGAAAAAATATATGTAACAAATAGGACAGTATCTAATTGGGAAACTGGTAAAACAACTCCTGATATTGATAGTCTCATTCGACTATCTGCTCTATTTGATTTATCTTTGGATAACTTATTATTGGAGGGATCAGATATCGTGGAAAACATCAAAAAAATTGAAGCTGCTAAAATCGCAAAAAAATACTTTACTTTCAGTTGGTTAACTAACATAGTTTTTGTTTTAATACTAGGCACACAAAAATTATATGGTGATTTATCAACTGTAGCTTTTGTTTTACTAACTCTTGGAATTATTTTAAATAGTTTCACTATGTTTTATTTTGCTAAAGAAGTGAAAGTAACAAATGAGAATAAAAGCCCATATCAGATATTAAAAACTGAAAATAAATGGTTGTTGATTCCAGTAATATTAATATTAGTTTTAGTATTATGGCTTACCCTTTTTGCTAGGTGATTAATTCCATTTAAAAGCCCTCAGAATCGATTCTGAGGGCTTTTTATCAATTGTTTGGACATTCCTAGCAGATACTTGAAAAATCATTCTAGGTTCACATAATGGCAATTATACGATGTTCATTTTAAAAGCATAAAGATAGATAAGCATAGTAAAATTAACCCAATTATCAAAACGATAACAGCAGTTGATTTTCCTATATTTTTATCTGTTTCATTAGGTTTATCAGAGTTCCTGACTAAATTTGCCCAGCTTAAATCTTTTTTTACACCCAATTGATAAGATATATAAAATAAAATAAAACTTAAAATAAGGAATGTATATTTTGTAGGTACATTAAAAATAGCTATTAATATAAAAAACAAAAAATTAGCTAAAATACAATTACCCTCCGTCATGGTGTACTAAATCAAGGTTAGTTTACATAACTGGTGATTATGAAGTTACTTTTTGATATTATGGTACAATAAATAAAAAAAGAATGGAGAGATTTTTATGTCAGAAAAAGAATTATTAAAATCAGAAAAGCTCCGAATAAAAAATGATAAATTACGTGCAAAAGGTAAACCCTTTGAAAGGTTCAAACCCAATGGTTAATACTGGAATGGTTGGAATTAACAAAGCGAACATAGGAATTACAGATAAAAACAATTCAAATTATATGGCGAATCCCAATTTTAAAAAGAGAATTAGTTATTTAATACCTTAGTTAACATAATCACCATTTTAAGAAGCTGTAGAGGTACCAACGGATTCAACTCGCAAGATTGTGAATCTTAAAAGGTCTACCTCAAATAAAAAAAGAAGCCTTAGAAATAAGGCTTCTTTTTTATGAAGATAGTGAAATTTGAAAATCATTTTGAGGGGGTTTTGTTATTTTAAAATTAATATTACTAGTAAACATTAATTTTTTTTAGCGAGACATTCCTCTACTTTTTTGTTGCTCTATCTGTTTTTCTCGTGTGATTAATTGTTTTAACCACGTTGTTAACTGCTGAATCCATTGAGTTAAGCGATTTTCAGGGATATATCGCTTAATTTTATTTTCTTCAAGAGTCTCCTTCCAGTCTGAACACTCATAAGAATCTCGTGTTTTTCGTCATGCTCGAGTTTGTCTAAAATAATTCGACCTTCATATTCTACTTGCGACATAGAAAAGTCAGTTTTTCCCATATCTTTTAATAAACTTTTCAGAACTCTATTGTTGTCCCTTACTTGTAGTGTGTGTTCTTGTGTTTCTTCTAAGTCTTGCTTCAGATGTCTATTTTCTTGTTTTAAATGATTAATCTGATTGTCACGACCTTCTAATTGGAAGGTGTGTTTCTCTATTTTTTCAGTTAAATTTTTGACCTTTTTATTTAGGTTATAATTAGTTTTTTTAGTTAATTCAGCTTCTTTTTGAACCCACCCATAAACTCTTTTAAATGAGTTAAATTTTTGGTATCAACAATCGTTTTTCCTAAAAATGTTTTTTCAATTGATTGGTTAAATGAGTCCATTGATCTTGAACGTCGTACACGTTTTGAGTCGAGACACCTATATTTTTAACTTCTTTTATTTTTTTATTGATATGCTCTTTTCTTTGAGATAGCTCTGTTTCTTTTTCAGCGATTTCTTTTGCCATTTTTTTGATGATTTTAACGTCATCAATGCCAATTGTTTGATTGTTTAAAATTCCTTCCTGGTAAATGTGAGGAATTTGTTGTTTGAGATACTTATCCAGGTCTTGATGAAAAGAAGATAGTTCTTTCCTAGTTAAGACCTCTTTGGCAGAGACTTTCTCACGTTGCTTTTTTTTCATCAAAAACAACAGGAATAAAGGCATAATGCAAGTGAGGTGTCGTTTCATCATGATGAACGGTTGCTGATAATACATTTTGACTACCGTATCGTTCATTCAGAAAATCAACTGTCGCTTTAAAAAACTCTTTTTGAGTACTCATTGTCTCTTGTTCAAGTGATTTAGGAAGTGTCACAATCCAGTCAGCCATAACTTTAACGTCAGCACGATTAAAGCAATAGACTTCAGCTAACCTATTTTTTAACCGTTGATTCATATCGCCTTCTTTATCACACAAATCATAATTCAAATAAGTTCGTTCTGAATCAATATCAGGGTTAGAATGATTGGTTGTTTTTCTTTCAATGTGAATGGACAATCCGTTCACAGAACCTTGAGTAAATTTTTCAACGTGAGCCATGAGAAAACCTCCTAAATAAGTTGAGTTCATCATAGCATGGTTAGAAGACCAATTCAATTTGGTATAGCTCGTTATAACCAAAATAGATTTTGGCACTCGGTCTGCGACGCATTTCGACTGTTTCCAGTCGAGCTAAAACGTTCAGATAAAATCGCCTTTAGGCAATTTATGATCTTCTCTTTTTTAGCGTACAGCTGTCCAAATTGTTTCCAATTTAGACTCGCTGCTTTTTATCTATCAACGGTGGCTAGATTGCCAATGGTTGATAGATAAAAAAAGAACCTACTAAGGTTCTCTCAAAATCTAAATAGATGTATCTGTAATCATGATTTCATAGCCAACCACTTTTCGCCCTCTTTTTTGTGTGGTAACGAAAAAATTCGCATGCAATCTTTTCTTCCAATTCTTCGATAGAGCGTGTAATAACTTTTTGAAAAAATTGTCCTGCAGGCATACGAGAATCTTTACCTAAAAACCATGACTGCCAACTTTCTAAATCAGCAGAAATAGTTGTATATTTTTCTCTACCTCTTCTATGAGATTCCCAAAGCTTTAACATAATTAGTGAATACTTCCCGTTAATTCTAGAAAGTTCATTTAATCTAAAACTATAAAAATGTTCTTTCAAATCAAAAACTAAAGGAGCAGCATCTTCAGAAAATTTAAATCTAACAACACCATTCTCTAAAAATTTAATTCTAGAAAATAATTGAGTCATTAAAATACCACTTACACCATCTTCAACTATAGGTAAATACAAAGCAGTATTTTCATTTAGTTTTTTAAAAGCTTTAGCAATCCTAGTATATGAATCGCCTGAAGTATTAAGATTAAAATGTTTAATGATTTCCAATGCTGATACTTCATATTCATCATCTAATTTAGAGTCTTTTGTAACATAGCTAAAACAGTAATCAAGAACACGTTGTTCAAAAGATTTTAAGCCACCAAACGACTTAGCTAAATCATTTCCTTGAACTACTAAGTAATCTTGACGTGCTAATAAATCTTTTATTGCTAGCTCGGCTTTCTTGTTTTTCAAATTATACACCTCTATTCATCTGATTATGTAATAATACCAAAAAAACAGAATAAATACAAACAAGGTATTTATAACGTGGAAAATGGTATTTATAACGTGGAAAATGGTATTTATAACGTGGAAAATGGTATTTATGACGTGGAAAATGGTATTTATAACCTCTGAAAGCATTGATATTAGTGCGTTTTGAAAGACCCTAAAGTATTTAAAAGTATTTAAAAGTATTCTTTAAAGTATTTACTTAGTAGGATAAGCAATTATTTTTTTAATTTCTTTTGAAAAAAGTTAACTAAAAAACAATTAAAAAAGGAGTGAGAGAAAACCACTCTCACATTTTACTTGCAGCAGTCGCTATACGCTCCTTTGCTAAAAAAAATAAAACCTTTCTTTAAAGGATTCTTTTTATATGCTTAAAAACGAGTTTTAAGAGCTTTTAAGCATAAACTAGATAAATACGTTATACTTTCTTTAAAACGTCTTACAGACGGTCAGGGCAAGCCCTAACAACCCAAAAGCAGATAAAGAGTATTAAGATATTAGTTATTCTTTCTGAAGGAGTTACTATTAAGATGAAAAATGAAGAATATAAAACAATAAAAGAACTAGCAGATGACTTAGGTGTGACCAAACAAACAGTCCAATATCATTACAAATCTTTTGCCGACAAAGAAACAGTATTAAGCGACAAAGGAGCGATATTGTTAGATAACCGTTTACAATCACTTTTGTCAGAAAAAATCGGCAAAAAGAATATAGAGAAACCGACAAAAGAATCAGCAAACTATACAGCAAAGAAACAATTAATATCTAAAGAATTAGAACTTTTAAAAGAAGAATTGAATAATAAAGATGAGATAATAACTGAATTATTAGAGAGTCAGAAAAATCTTCAAAAATTACTAGATCAGCAACAGGTTTTAACATTGCAAGCTAATCAAAAAATAGAGCAATTAGAAATGAACCTAGCAGAATCTGAGGAAAAAGAAAAATTATCTTTATGGCAACGTTTATTTAGAAAATAAGATTCTCGCAAATATGATATATTATTAATGGCACTTAGCCCATTTCATTTTGAAAGGGGTGCTAGATACATGCTTGATAAACATATTCTCGTTATTCATCACGACTGTTTTTTACAACAGTAACAACAGTTATAACTAAAAAGTTATTAAATCGTTGGTTTGACGATAAAGATGATGAATAAAGGCATGAGTGCCAACAAACCCACTCGTTAGAGTCGCACTAACGAAAAAAAAAGCCACTACCTGTGATGAGGTAGTGGCTTTTGTGCTAGATACACTAACACATATTCTCGTTTTCGCACCTTCATTATATCATGACTTTAAATTTCAATCAAAATACTTAATTTAAAGTACTGGTAATATTAAAAGTGACTAACATAAATCAAATTATACCTAGTGAAATCAAAGACAATCAAACTTGTACTTGATTATTACAAATCTGTTTATATATAATCAAGTATGAACTTGAATGAGTGATTTTGGAGGAATAAACGTGACAAATGAAATATGTGAGATTACTTGTATTCATGAGGAGCAAGTAACTAATTTCAAAAGAGAGATTAAAAAATACTAATAGCAAAAGATCTAAGTTCTTTATTTAAAATTTTATCAGATGAAAATAGATTCAAAAATATTACATGCTTTAGCTTATGAAGATCAACTATGTGTATGTGACGTAGCCAATATTATTGGAGCAACTATGGCAAATACATCACATCATTTGCAATCATTAAAAAAATTAGGTGTTGTAGATAGTAAAAAAATAGGCAAATTAGTTTATTATTTTAGTTCTGATGATAGGATTGTTGAATTGATAAATTTAGGAAAAACAACTAGAACAGGGTGATAGCTATGAGTAAAGAAACTTCTAGTAAAACATATCGAGTAGAGGGATTAAGCTGTACGAATTGTGCTGCTAAATTTGAAAAAAATGTTAAAAGTATTGAAGGTGTAACAGATGCAAAAGTAAACTTTGGTGCTGGAAAAATTAAAGTTGAGGGAACATCTTCCATTCAAGAAATTAAGTCTGCTGGAGCTTTTGAAAATCTAATTATTCAAGATGAGGACAATCAAGAATCTGAAGGGGGACAGAAAGACTCTTTCTTGAAACGTAATTGGAAATTAGTTATTTCAGTAATATTAATAGCGATAGCTTTTTATTTTAGAGCTACTGTAGGCGAGAATGATATCATAACTAAAAGCTTATTTATATCAGCCATCGTTATTGTGGATTTAGTTTATTTACAGAAGGAATTAAGGATTTACTTAAATTAAACTTTTCAATGGAAGTTTTAATGACAGTAGCAATTATTAGGCGCATCAATTATAGGTGAATGGGCTGAAGGTTCTATTGTAGTTATCTTATTCGCTGTTAGTGAAGCCCTTGAACGATTTTCAATGGATAGAGCAAGACAATCTATTCGTTCGTTAATGGATATAGCACCAAAAGAAGCTTTGATTAGAAGAAATAACGAAGAAAAAATGATAAATGTTTCTGATATTCAAATAGGAGATATTATGATTATTAAACCAGGGCAAAAAATAGCTATGGATGGGGTAGTCATTAAAGGACATTCTGCTGTTAATCAAGCAGCAATAACGGGTGAGTCTGTTCCAATTGAAAAACAAATTAAGGACGAAATTTTTGCAGGAACTTTAAATAAAGAGGGAATTTTAGAAGTGGAAGTGACTAAACATGTTAATGATACAACCATTGCTAAAATCATTCATTTAGTGGAAGAAGCACAAGGAGAACGAGCACCTGCACAAGCATTCGTTGATAACTTTGCTAAATACTATACCCCTTCTATCATGGCTATTTCGGCTTTAATTATCATTATTCCACCATTGTTTTTTGGTGGTGATTGGAATAAGTGGTTGTACCAGGGTTTATCACTATTAGTAGTTGGTTGTCCTTGTTCATTAGTTATCTCAACACCTGTTTCAATCGTTTCAGCTATTGGAAATTCAGCTAAAAATGGTGTGCTGGTAAAAGGAGGTATTTATCTCGAAGAAATCGGAGGATTAAAAGCAATCGCTTTTGATAAAACAGGGACTTTAACCAAAGGAACGCCTTCTGTAACAGACTTTGTTGTAAGTGACACAAATCAAGAAAATCAGTACTTATCTATCATTTCAGCGTTAGAAATACTTTCTCAACATCCTTTAGCTTCAGCCATTCTTAAAGAAGCTGATAGAAGAGAGTCAAACTATCAAATGATCGATATTATGAATTTTAAATCAGTAACTGGTAAAGGAATTAAAGGTGATTATCAAGGTACAACTTATTTTGTTGGAAGTCCTAAATTATTTGATTCAGAATTAATTAGGCAAGCTAGTGTCATGAAAAATTATGAGAAGTTACAAGAGCAAGGAAAAACCGTCATGATTTTTGGAACAGCACAAAATATTTTGGCAATTATCGCAGTTGCTGATGAATTAAGAAAGTCAAGTTCAGAAGTAATCGCTAAGCTTCATCAGTTAGGTATTGAACATACAATTATGTTAACTGGTGACAATATCAGAACAGCTAAATCAATTGGAGAACAAGTTTGGTGTGACAGACATTAAAGGTGATTTAATGCCACAAGATAAGTTAGATTATATTAAAGAGCTTAAAGAAAAGTATGGAAAAGTGGCTATGGTAGGAGACGGAGTAAATGATGCTCCTGCGTTAGCATCAGCAACTGTTGGGATTGCAATGGGTGGGGCTGGAACGGACACTGCTTTAGAAAACAGCTGATGTTGCCTTAATGGGTGATGATTTACAAAAGTTACCGTTTATTGTTAATCTTAGTCGAAAAACATTAAAAATTATAAAACAAAATATTACTTTCTCTTTAAGCATTAAATTCTTAGCTTTATTGCTAATTATTCCAGGATGGTTATCACTTTGGATTGCTATTGTTGCAGATATGGGAGCAACTTTATTAGTAACACTTAATGGATTGAGATTGATGAAACAGAAGTAAGAAATAGTTATTTATCTCGTTGATTAACATAATCAAATATTTATACGAAGTAAAAAGACCTCAACAAGGAACTGACCCCAAAAGATGAGACAAATATAAAAACACCCCTGTTGAATTCATGTAAAATGAATTTAACGGAGGTGTATTTTTTATGGTTAAAAGGATTGCTTATCCAG
Source organism: Vagococcus martis (assembly GCF_002026305.1). Taxonomy (NCBI): domain Bacteria; kingdom Bacillati; phylum Bacillota; class Bacilli; order Lactobacillales; family Enterococcaceae; genus Vagococcus; species Vagococcus martis. The sequence goes on from NZ_MVAB01000002.1 coordinate 42,021, forward strand.
TAGAAGTAAAAGAAGAAGCTATAAAAATGAAACTTGAAGGTAAAAACAACATCAGAAATTATGAATAAACTCAACATTCGGAATAAAACTCAGGTGAAAACATGGTGGAAATGGTATAGAAATGGAGAATCTTATCGATTCTCTCAAGGTGTGGGAAAACAATATACTTATGGAAAAGGTAATGAACACTTTTCGCCTTTAGAAGTTCTAGAAAGAGAAAACAAGTACTTGAAACAGGAAATTGATGTTTTAAAAAAATACAAGGAGTTGGAAAGGATGTGGAAAAAAGAAGTATTCATAAATTTAGTTGATTCTTATAAAGGAAAACTATCTATAACATGGTTATGTCACTATTTTAGGATAGCTAGAAGTACTTACTATCGTTGGTCTAAGAAAGAATATGTTGCCGATAATCGAATTAAAATGATTGAGCAGCTGTGTAAAGAAAACAAGTTCACTTATGGTTATCGAAAAATCACTTTTTTACTTCGTAAAAAGATAAAAGTGAATCATAAAGTTGTTCAGCGTATTATGCAAAAATATGGATGGAGTTGTCAGGTGAAAATAAAGAAAGAAAAACGTCCAGGTTCTATTTATTTTAAAACTACTAATATAATTGATAGAGACTTTAGTTCAAGTAAGCCACTAGAAAAACTAACAACAGACATCACTTATCTTGATTATGGTCCTAAAAGACTCTATCTTTCTAGCATTATGGATTTGTTTAATGGAGAAATACTTTCTTATACAATAAGTGAAAAACAGGACATATCTTGTGTTTTAGACACACTAAATAAATTACCTAACTTCCAGATAAATGTATACTTCATTCGGATCAAGGTTCTGTGTATACTTCATATGCTTATTATCACGCAACAAAAGAAAAGAGCATTACCAGAAGTATGTCCCGAAAAGGGACTCCTGCAGATAATGCTCCAATAGAATCGTTTCATTCCATCCTAAAAGTCTGAAACGTTCTCATTACACCCAGAGCTTGGAAGCTCTACAATTAGTGTAATTGAAACTGTACAAAATTTCATCAACTATTATAATAAAGAAAGAATTCAACAAAAATACGACTACTTATCTCCAGTTGACTATCGGAAAAAAGTAATCGCATAGGTGTTTTTATTACTGTCTCATTTTAGGGGTTCAGTCCCACAATTATGAGGTCTTTTATTTATATATGTCTCTACGATGACCGATTTCTAAAACTAGAATCGTTATAGTGTCATCATCTATGTTTGCCAACAAACGATAATCTCCTATTCTATATCGCCATTGCCCACTTTTATTACCTACTAATCCTTTTCCGTGAGCTCGAGGAGAATCAGTTCCTTCTAAGTTCTTAGAAATCCAAGATAATATAAGTCTAGCTTGATGTTTATCCATCTTTTTTAGTGATTTTTGAGCATTTTTTTCATACCGAACGGTGTATTTTTTATCCATCATAATCCTAATTCTAGAAGCATATCTTTATGTGAGATACTTTCGTCACTTAATTCATGAGCTTTCATTGCTTTTTCATATAAAGCCATATCAATTTGATCTTCCAGCCCCTCTAATAATTTAGTCCTAGCCAATTCTGATAAACTTAATCCATTTAAATCAGCCATAGATTGAATAAATAATTTTTCCTCATCCGTAACTCTAAATGTAACAGTACTCATATAAAAAACCTCCTTGTGTACATTTGTTTTACATTCTTATTGTATTAACAAATGTATACAAGGAGTCAAATTTATAATAGTTAACATAAATCAAGTTATACGGAGTTCATAGTTTTTGAAGTGACGTTAATATGGGCCATTGTATAAATGAACTATATCACTTAGGTAAATAGCTACCTTTTCAGAAGCATAAGGGTGGATTTTGTTATATGCAGTAATAAGTAAATCTTGATAATAATTAAATAAAAACAACCTCATAATAATCGTCACGTAAGGATATAACTTTTAAAAATAGGATATCTACTATATCTTTTAATTGTTTTTAACTTCTAGATCTAAATTAGAGTGGTAAAATGAAAATCAATTTTTTTTTCTAGCACATTTTTCTTCTATGCTTAAAATTTTTTGATAATTCTTTATATACTAAAACTTATTTTATTTGAAAAACTATAAGCGATAGTATTTACCAAAATAATAGATAATAAAATCTATTTGAAGTTGAGTATAATTTTCTATGATTTTATATATTGTTTTTTCATATTCTCTATTTATGATTTCATCATCTAAATTTATTTTAATAATTTCTTTATCATAATGAGTTATATCATTGCGATTGAAATTATTCCTAGCGCATATAAAGTTAATAAAATTTAGAGAATCTTCATCAGTCATTGTAGGTTAGGAATAGTCGCCTAGGTTTTGATTGGTTAAAATAAACCCAATGTCTTCTGCATGCCAAATAAAATCTTTTTCTAAAGCTAGTGCTTCATCTTCTAGCAACCCATCAATAAATATTTTTGATACACAACCTCTTTTATTCGCAATTCTATCATGGGCTGAGTTCCTATTATTGTTGTTAAGTCTACCTCCAGACCCCTTTCCAATATAAAATAAAGTACCATCATCAGTGTAGTGACCATAAACATAATATCTATACATAATAAGTCCCCTTTTAGAAAGATTATATCAAACAAGTTCTCTAGAACGTTCTTAAGACTCAAAAAATTATCATGATTTACATAACTGGTTAGTTATACCAAGTTAAACTTATTATCATATTTTTGAAGTCAAAATAGCTTTACATTGCTATAATATCAATAAATGTAAGCTATCTTTGATGGAGGATACATAGAATATCAACTAAGGTAATGAGTAAGGAGAACGGAATGAATATTGGAGAAACAATAAAAAATTAAACGTAAAGATTTGAAGTTAACTCAAGATGAACTGGCAGAAAAAATTCATGTATCGAGACAAACAATATCTAGTTGGGAGAATTCTAAAAGTTTACCTGACGTCACAAGTTTAATTTTATTGAGCGATGTTTATGAAATCTCTTTAGATGAATTAATAAAAGGAGATATTACTATGATTAAGAAATTGGAAGTTAAAGAAAGCAAAGAAGGACTAAATTCAAAATTTATAATTAAACAATGTATTAAATCTATTATTACTTATACTGATCAATTATTAAAAAATATAGGCTACAATAGTTTCGTTTCTTTTTTTATTACAGTGATAATTTTGGTAAATACAAGTACCAGTTATAGTTGAGGCTATCAAATATAAAAAGATTTTCTGAAAAAAACAAAAAATAGTTATTTAACTGTTAGGTAGACATAATCTGATATTATTCTTAGTTGAAAATACTATTAAATCAATAAAGGAAAAGACTTTCTAATGACTTTTACAGCAATATGAAATAGATTAGAAAGAGAAATAAAAAACTCAAATGATAAATTGTAGGTGAAGATAAATGACAATAGGGCAAGTGTTGAAAGAGAAACGGAAAGAGTATCAATTAACTCAAGAGCAATTGGCTGAAAAAATATATGTAACAAATAGGACAGTATCTAATTGGGAAACTGGTAAAACAACTCCTGATATTGATAGTCTCATTCGACTATCTGCTCTATTTGATTTATCTTTGGATAACTTATTATTGGAGGGATCAGATATCGTGGGAAAACATCAAAAAAAATTGAAGCTGCTAAAATCGCAAAAAAATACTTTACTTTCAGTTGGTTAACTAACATAGTTTTGTTTTAATACTAGGCACACAAAAATTTATATGGTGATTTATCAACTGTAGCTTTTGTTTTACTAACTCTTGGAATTATTTTAAATAGTTTTCACTATGTTTTTATTTTGCTAAAGAAGTGAAAGTAACAAATGAGAATAAAAGCCCATATCAGATAATTTAAAAAACTGAAAATAAATGGTTGTTGATTCCAGTAATATTAATATTAGTTTTTAGTATTATGGCTTTTACCCTTTTGCTAGGTGATTAATTCCATTTTAAAAGCCCTCAGAAATCGATTCTGAGTGGCTTTTTATCAATTGTTTGGACAATTTCCTAGCAGCATACTTGAAAAATCATTCTAGGTTCACATAATGGCAATTATACGATGGTTCATTTTAAAAGCATAAAGATAGATAAGCATAGTTAAAATTAACCCAATTATCAAAACGATAACAGCAGTTGATTTTCCTATATTTTTATCTGTTTCATTTAGGTTATATCAGAGTTCCTGACTAAAATTTGCCCAGCTTAAATCTTTTTTTTACACCCAATTGATAAGATATATAAAATAAAAATAAACTTAAAATAAGGAATGTATATTTTGTAGGTACATTAAAAATAATAGCTATTAATATAAATAAGACAAAACTTATTATGGTAATTACTCTATTCATAACAATCACCCTCTTTCAAATCCTATATATTAATTATATCATGGTGTACTAAATCAAGGTTAGTTTACATAACTGGTGATTATACGAAGTTACTTTTTGATATTATGGTACAATAAATAAAAAAAGAATGGAGAGATTTTTATGTCAGAAAAAGAATTATTAAAATCAGAAAAGCTCCGAATAAAAAAATGATAAATTACGTGCAAAAGGTAAAGACCCTTTGAAAGGTTCAAACCCAATGGTTAATACTGGAATGGTTGGAATTAACAAAAGCGAACATAGGAATTACAGATAAAAACAATTCAAATTATATGGCGAATCCCAATTTTAAAAAAGAGAATTAGTTATTTAATACCTTAGTTAACATAATCACCATTTTAAGAAGCTGTAGAGGTACCAACGGATTCAACTCGCAAGATTGTGAATCTTAAAAGGTCTACCTCAAAATAAAAAAAGAAGCCTTAGAAATAAGGCTTTTTTTTTTATGAAGATAGTGAAATTTGAAAATCATTTTGAGGGGGTTTTGTTATTTTTAAAATTAATATTACTAGTAACATTAATTTTTTTTAGCGAGACATTCCTCTACTTTTTTGTTGCTCTATCTGTTTTTCTCGTGTGATTAATTGTTTTAACCACGTTGTTAACTGCTGAATCCATTGAGTTAAGCGATTTTCAGGGATATATCGCTTAATTTTATTTTCTTCAAGAGTCTCCTTCCAGTCTGAACACTCATAAGAATCTCGTGGTTTTTCGTCATGCTCGAGTTTGTCTAAAATAATTCGACCTTCATATTCTACTTGCGACATAGAAAAGTCAGTTTTTCCCATATCTTTTAATAAACTTTTCAGAACTCTATTGTTGTCCCTTACTTGTAGTGTGTGTTCTTGTGTTTCTTCTAAGTCTTGCTTCAGATGTCTATTTTCTTGTTTTAAATGATTAATCTGATTGTCACGACCTTCTAATTGGAAGGTGTGTTTCTCTATTTTTTCAGTTAAATTTTTGACCTTTTTATTTAGGTTATAATTAGTTTTTTTAGTTAATTCAGCTTCTTTTTGAACCCCACCCATAAACTCTTTTAAATGAGTTAAATTTTTGGTATCAACAATCGTTTTTCCTAAAAATGTTTTTTCAAATTGATTGGTTAAATGAGTCCATTGATCTTGAACGTCGTACACGTTTTGAGTCGAGACACCTATATTTTTAACTTCTTTTATTTTTTTATTGATATGCTCTTTTCTTTGAGATAGCTCTGTTTCTTTTTCAGCGATTTCTTTTGCCATTTTTTTGATGATTTTAACGTCATCAATGCCAATTGTTTGATTGTTTAAAATTCCTTCCTGGTAAATGTGAGGAATTTGTTGTTTGAGATACTTATCCAGGTCTTGATGAAAAGAAGATAGTTCTTTCCTAGTTAAGACCTCTTTGGCAGAGACTTTCTCACGTTGCTTTTTTTCATCAAAAAACAACAGAATAAAGGCATAATGCAAGTGAGGTGTCGTTTCATCATGATGAACGGTTGCTGATAATACATTTTGACTACCGTATCGTTCATTCAGAAAATCAACTGTCGCTTTAAAAAACTCTTTTTGAGTACTCATTGTCTCTTGTTCAAGTGATTTAGGAAGTGTCACAATCCAGTCAGCCATAACTTTAACGTCAGCACGATTAAAGCAATAGACTTCAGCTAACCTATTTTTTAACCGTTGATTCATATCGCCTTCTTTATCACACAAATCATAATTCAAATAAGTTCGTTCTGAATCAATATCAGGGTTAGAATGATTGGTTGTTTTTCTTTCAATGTGAATGGACAATCCGTTCACAGACCTTGAGTAAATTTTTCAACGTGAGCCATGAGAAAACCTCCTAAATAAGTTGAGTTCATCATAGCATGGTTAGAAGACCAATTCAATTTGGTATAGCTCGTTATACCAAAATAGATTTTGGCACTCGGTCTGCGACGCATTTCGACTGTTTCCAGTCGAGCTAAAACGTTCAGATAAAATCGCCTTTAGGCAATTTATGATCTTCTCTTTTTTAGCGTACAGCTGTCCAAATTGTTTCCAATTTAGACTCGCTGCTTTTTATCTATCAACGGTGGCTAGATTGCC
>NZ_MVAB01000003.1 GCF_002026305.1 Vagococcus martis
TGTATCCCTTGGGGCTCTAATGCTCAACTGGTGTCTAAAAGAGGTTTAAAAGAGGTTTAAAAAAGATTATAAAAAAGGTCGACTATTTTTCCCACCTAAAAACCCACTCTTTTTTAAATTGATCTATGCGTAACATGAAAAAAATAAAAAATGAGTGAGAGAAAACCACTCTCACATTCCACTCACGCAGTCGCTACACGCTCCTTTGCTAAAACCTAAAACATTTCTCTAAGGAAATAATTCAATAGTATTAAAATGCAAAAAAAGAACTGTTTAAGCTCATCTAGATAAAATCTTAGTTTAATAAATAAAGCGTCTTTCAGACGGTCAGGGTAAACCCTAACAACCCTAAAGTAATTATCTAAAGATTATGCTATATTATTAATGCACTTAGCCCATTTCTATTTGAAAGGGGGGCTAGACATATGTTAAAACAATTCATCTTGTTATTCATCACGACTGTTTTTACTACAGTAATTACAGTTATAACTACAAAGTTATTAAATCGTTGGTTTGACGATGAAGATGATGATTAAAGGCATGAGTGCCAACAAACCCACACGCTAGAACTTCGCACTAGCGACAAAAAAAGCCACTACCTCATCACAGGTAGTGGCTTTTGTGCTAGACATACTAGCAATTCATCTTGTTTTCGCACTCTTATTATATCATGATTTACAAAGATAAATCAAAAAGTTAACATAAATCAAATTACATCTAGTTATCCTTTCATTTTTAGGATATATAAATAAAATATTTATCCAATTATAATAGTTCTTGGAACAAATATACTTAATATTCTAATTATAGTTTTTTAAATAACCAACGTTATAAATCGTATTAGGCAAAAGCTAATAATGCCATACTTGAAACTTAATTTTAAATGATCGTTTTACTTTGTATTTCTTCTAAGGGTAATTTTTTTAATAGCCAAGGCATGCTCAGTTCAATTTCTAATTGTACAATAGGTTTCAGCTAGTGACCTGGGTGAAATGGATATGCTTTCAGTAAATCCAATTCCTATATTATTAAATTTAACAAAATTTGGAGTGGAAACTTCTTTACTATGCTCTATCCAAAATGGAGGTCCATTAATTATTTTTCCTGAAAAATGATAGAAGACACTATAATGGTGAAAGCCATCATCATCTTCAAATAAGTGCCAAACCTCAGCTTCTTTTTTAGGATTAATACCAAAAGACCTAAATAATATTAGTAGATAAGTCTAAGTAATCACATGCCAAACAATAGTTTTTACAATAATTACATTTTACAGGCATTAGTAATATAAGCTCCTTTTGAATAAAATATTTTGTCTTTTTATAATTGGAAGAAATAGAATAACCTGCTATATGAATGTTCATACATAATAAACTCACTTTCTACTAATTATTAAATATCACCTTTCCATTTCACTAAATCAATAAAAGAAAATTTTTACCACTAATCAACAGCTTGTGATTAGTGTAAAATTTATTAATTATGCTGTGACATTTTTCCAGAATCATTACATAAGTTGTTTAATGAATTATGTATCGAACCTACACCTCAACATAAAAAAATGAACAATTGTAAAATCTCACTAAGTTAAAACACCTCATTCACTCACAAGTTAATTAAAATTACTCCTAAATTATATCAAGAGGAATTATAAATTCTTTGTAGATTTAATGAATGATTTTAGTTAATTTGCACGAAGTCGATTGGAAAAAACACGCGTACTGCACGTGGCGGGAATAGCTTTAGTGTTACTCTTATTGCAATTTGTAGTCTTTTTAAAGTTATCATAATGATAGGTCAGCAGTATTAATAATACTAGTTTTATTATAATAAAACTAGTATTATTAATACATTCAATGTATTGTTTATATCAATCAAAATAAAATAGAAAGGACGTTAGTTATTGTGCGATTTTTAAAATGGTTATTTTTTATTTTAGGCACATTAATTACATTAATTAATATTCCTAAATTTTGTATCAATTATTTTTAGATTTTTTAATCCCCAAAATAATTTTGGAGAATTAATTGGAGAATTAGTTGGTTCTATAGCTATACCGTGTGTATTTTTCGTACTATTTTTTATATTACAGAATAATCAAAAGTAAAAAATATAATAAATGTGTACAAGTAATATACCTGTGATGCTAATTAACTTTGGCAAATGTAAATGCAAAAATTAGTTATTTAATTGATTGCTTAACATAATCTCGCTTTAAAGAAGTTACACATCTACCAACACATCGAGACACCCACTTTGTGAATCTCAACTGGTCTACCTAAAAATGAAAAAAGAAGCCTTGAAAATAGGGCTTCTTTTTTTGTTGAATTTGTGAAAGGTGACGAAAGAAAATGGAGTCACCTGTTATTCTTTTTCTGTCTGGCGACAAGAACACTCAATGATATTGAGTGTCGTTTAACTATCCGATAATCGATTTGCCTGATCGGATGAAAAAAGAAAAGGGATTGATTCCTTTTCTTTTCCCCGTAGTCTAATCTAAAGACTATATTCTGTATGCAAACTAATAGCCTTATAGGATAGCAGCAAGTAGGTTATATTGTGTACACAATAGACTACTTGGCAGGGAAAAAGTCTTTTTCCCTTGCATCCCTTTTAAAACATCCTAAGAACGAATAAATTAACTTAAAAAAAAGAGCCTCTAGTGAGTTCTTTTTGAGTTAATCAAATCCTTTTTGAAGAGTATTTAATACCTCTTGTTTCCAATGATCTTCTTCAACTTGTTTTGTTTCTTTTTTTTCTGTGCCAAAAAGTCTGCCTCATGAGTGCCAATTTTTAAGCCTAAAACTTTATCTTTAGCGACCCATTTTTCTTTTTTGGGAAAGGTCACCATTGTGTTCAATGTTAAATAGCTTAATGCGTAAATCTTCTTGTTGTCCCTTAGAAAAATCATCCGCATTTTTTTGCTTCAGCTTTAAAAGAAAATTGATAACCAATGACTGGCTTACCTCGTCCCTTTCCGTATTTCTTTTTGATGGTTAAACCTCTAAAAGAGGTGTTAGTTCTTCTTTTATTGGTTTTAGGACTGTTCTATCGATTTCTCCTAAATTTTTTTTGATAACTTTTTGGGACATCTAATAATTCAAAAAAGTCTTCTTTTGAGAAATAAGCATAGCCAGTAGTTCTAAATTGTTTTAGTAATCGAAACATAGTTTTAGAATAACTACTTTGTAAATCGGTAAATTGTCTTAAAGAGTATCTAACCCACTCATCTAAATTATTTAGTAACGGAATAGCTTTTTCGTGAATTTGAATTTCTGCATAAGGAGTATCTACTTTGCCATTTATTTTAAATTCATTGAAACATAACAAAACGTTCTCGTTCTAGTCCATCGGAACTTCTGCGTCCAAATCGTAAATCCATTAACTTGTCATAAGTACTCTCTAAATCATCAATAAAGCGATTATTTGCGGTTGCTTTATAATTACTCAAATCTTTTAATTGATCAAAAGAAAAAGCAACTTTTTTCTCACCCTTTTCTCTCATCCTGGAAACGATAGAAAAAAATAGATTCATCTCTACAGCAGAGAATTTTCTTAAAGGAATAGTATTTAATTCTGTATGGTATTTTTACTAATTCATTGGTCAAAATATCACATCCTAACTATTTATATGTAATATCATAATATAGTCCATACAAATAATCCATATATAAACTCCATACAAACAGACAAAACTCCATACATAAACAGACAAAACTCCATACATAAACAGACAAAACTCCATACATAAACAGACAAAACTCCATGCAAACATCTCTGTATCCCTTGGGCTCTAATGCTCAACTGGTGTCTAAAAGAGGTTTAAAAGAGGTTTAAAAAAGATTATAAAAAAGGTCGACTATTTTTCCCACCTAAAAACCCACTCTTTTTATTAAATTGATCTATGCGTAACATGAAAAAAAATAAAAAATGAGTGAGAGAAAACCACTCTCACATTCCACTCACGCAGTCGCTACACGCTCCTTTGCTAAAACCTAAAACATTTCTCTAAGGAAATAATTCAATAGTATTAAAATGCAAAAAAGAACTGTTTAAGCTCATCTAGATAAAACTCTTAGTTTAATAAATAAAGCGTCTTTCAGACGGTCAGGGTAAACCCTAACAACCCTAAAGTAATTATCTAAAGATTATGCTATATTTATTAATGGCACTTAGCCCATTTTCTATTTGAAAGGGGGGCTAGACATATGTTAAAACAATTCATCTTGTTATTCATCACGACTGTTTTTACTACAGTAATTACAGTTATAACTACAAAGTTATTAAATCGTTGGTTTGACGATGAAGATGATGATTAAAGGCATGAGTGCCAACAAACCCACACGCTAGAACTTCGCACTAGCGACAAAAAAAAGCCACTACCTCATCACAGGTAGTGGCTTTTGTGCTAGACATACTAGCAATTCATCTTGTTTTCGCACTCTTATTATATCATGATTTACAAAGATAAATCAAAAAGTTAACATAAATCAAATTACATCTAGTTATCCTTTCATTTTTAGGATATATAAATAAAATATTTATCCAATTATAATAGTTCTTGGAACAAATATACTTAATATTCTAATTATAGTTTTTTAAATAACCAACGTTATAAATCGTATTAGGCAAAAGCTAATAATGCCATACTTGAAACTTAATTTTAAATGATCGTTTTACTTTGTATTTTCTTCTAAGGGTAATTTTTTTAATAGCCAAGGCATGCTCAGTTCAATTTCTAATTGTACAATAGGTTCAGCTAGTGACCTGGGTGAAATGGATATGCTTTCAGTAAATCCAATTCCTATATTATTAAATTTAACAAAATTTGGAGTGGAAACTTCTTTACTATGCTCTATCCAAAATGGAGGTCCATTAATTATTTTTCCTGAAAAATGATAGAAGACACTATAATGGTGAAAGCCATCATCATCTTCAAATAAGTGCCAAACCTCAGCTTCTTTTTTAGGATTAATACCAAAAGACCTAAATAATATCTTAGTAGATAAGTCTAAGTAATCACATGCCAAACAATAGTTTTTACAATAATTACATTTACAGGCATTAGTAATATAAGCTCCTTTTGAATAAAATAATTTTGTCTTTTTATAATTGGAAGAAATAGAATAACCTGCTATATGAATGTTCATACATAATAAACTCACTTTCTACTAATTATTAAATATCACCTTTCCATTTCACTAAATCAATAAAAGAAAATTTTTTACCACTAATCAACATAGCTTGTGATTAGTGTAAAATTTATTAATTATGCTGTGACATTTTTCCAGAATCATTACATAAGTTGTTTAATGAATTATGTATCGAACCTACACCTCAACATAAAAAAATGAACAATTGTAAAATCTCACTAAGTTAAAACACCTCATTCACTCACAAGTTAATTAAAATTACTCCTAAATTATATCAAGAGGAATTATAAATTCTTTGTAGATTTAATGAATGATTTAGTTAATTTGCACGAAGTCGATTGGAAAAAACACGCGTACTGCACGTGGCGGGAATAGCTTTGTGTTACTCTTTTGCAATTTGTAGTCTTTTTAAAGTTATCATAATGATAGGTCAGCAGTATTAATAATACTAGTTTTATTATAATAAAACTAGTATTATTAATACATTCAATGTTTGTTTATATATCAAAATAAAATAGAAAGGACGTTAGTTATTGTGCGATTTTTAAAATGGTTATTTTTTATTTTAGGCACATTAATTACATTAATTAATATTCCTAAATTTGTATCAATTATTTTTAGATTTTTTAATCCCCAAAATAATTTTGGAGAGAATTAATTGGAGAATTAGTTGGTTCTATAGCTATACCGTGTGTATTTTCGTACTATTTTTTATATTACAGAATAATCAAAAGTAAAAAATATAATAAATGTGTACAAGTAATATACCTGTGATGCTAATTAACTTTGGCAAAATGTAAATGCAAAAATTAGTTATTTAATTGATTGCTTAACATAATCTCGCTTTAAAGAAGTTACACATCTACCAACACATCGAGACACCCACTTTGTGAATCTCAACTGGTCTACCTAAAAATGAAAAAAGAAGCCTTGAAAATAGGGCTTCTTTTTTTGTTGAATTTGTGAAAGGTGACGAAAGAAAATGGAGTCACCTGTTATTCTTTTTCTGTCTGGCGACAAGAACACTCAATGATATTGAGTGTCGTTTAACTATCCGATAATCGATTTGCCTGATCGGATGAAAAAAGAAAAGGGATTGATTCCTTTTCTTTTCCCCGTAGTCTAATCTAAAGACTATATTCTATGCAAACTAATAGCCTTATAGGATAGCAGCAAGTAGGTTATATTGTGTACACAATAGACTACTTGGCAGGGAAAAAAGTCTTTTTCCCTTGCATCCCTTTTTAAAACATCCTAAGAACGAATAAATTAACTTAAAAAAAAGAGCCTCTAACAGTGAGTTCTTTTTTGAGTTAATCAAATCCTTTTGAAGAGTATTTAATACCTCTTGTTTCCAATGATCTTCTTCAACTTGTTTTGTTTCTTTTTGTTTCTGTGCCAAAAAGTCTGCCTCATGAGTGCCAATTTTTAAGCCTAAAACTTTATCTTTAGCGACCCATTTTTCTTTTTGGGAAAGGTCACCATTGTGTTCAATGTTAAATAGCTTAATGCGTAAATCTTCTTGTTGTCCCTTAGAAAAATCATCCGCATTTTTTGCTTCAGCTTTAAAAGAAAATTGATAACCAATGACTGGCTTACCTCGTCCCTTTCCGTATTTCTTTTTGATGGTTAAACCTCTAAAAAGAGGTGTTAGTTCTTCTTTTATTGGTTTTAGGACTGTTCTATCGATTTCTCCTAAATTTTTTTGATAACTTTTTGGGACATCTAATAATTCAAAAAAGTCTTCTTTTGAGAAATAAGCATAGCCAGTAGTTCTAAATTGTTTTAGTAATCGAAACATAGTTTTAGAATAACTACTTTGTAAATCGGTAAATTGTCTTAAAGAGTATCTAACCCACTCATCTAAATTATTTAGTAACGGAATAGCTTTTTCGTGAATTTGAATTTCTGCATAAGGAGTATCTACTTTGCCATTTATTTTAAATTCATTGAACATAACAAAACGTTCTCGTTCTAGTCCATCGGAACTTCTGCGTCCAAATCGTAAATCCATTAACTTGTCATAAGTACTCTCTAAATCATCAATAAAGCGATTATTTGCGGTTGCTTTATAATTACTCAAATCTTTTAATTGATCAAAAGAAAAAGCAACTTTTTTCTCACCCTTTTCTCTCATCCTGGAAACGATAGAAAAAAATAGATTCATCTCTACAGCAGAGAATTTTCTTAAAGGAATAGTATTTAATTCTGTATGGTATTTTACTAATTCATTGGTCAAAATATCACATCCTAACTATTTATATGTAATATCATAATATAGTCCATACAAATAATCCATATATAAACTCCATACAAACAGACAAAACTCCATACATAAACAGACAAAACTCCATACATAAACAGACAAAACTCCATACATAAACAGACAAAACTCCATGCAAACATCTCTGTATCCCTTGGGGCTCTAATGCTCAACTGGTGTCTAAAAGAGGTTTAAAAGAGGTTTAAAAAAGATTATAAAAAAGGTCGACTATTTTTCCCACCTAAAAACCCACTCTTTTTATTAAATTGATCTATGCGTAACATGAAAAAAAATAAAAAATGAGTGAGAGAAAACCACTCTCACATTCCACTCACGCAGTCGCTACACGCTCCTTTGCTAAAACCTAAAACATTTCTCTAAGGAAATAATTCAATAGTATTAAAATGCAAAAAAAGAACTGTTTAAGCTCATCTAGATAAAACTCTTAGTTTAATAAATAAAGCGTCTTTCAGACGGTCAGGGTAAACCCTAACAACCCTAAAGTAATTATCTAAAGATTATGCTATATTTATTAATGGCACTTAGCCCATTTTCTATTTGAAAGGGGGGCTAGACATATGTTAAAACAATTCATCTTGTTATTCATCACGACTGTTTTTACTACAGTAATTACAGTTATAACTACAAAGTTATTAAATCGTTGGTTTGACGATGAAGATGATGATTAAAGGCATGAGTGCCAACAAACCCACACGCTAGAACTTCGCACTAGCGACAAAAAAAGCCACTACCTCATCACAGGTAGTGGCTTTTGTGCTAGACATACTAGCAATTCATCTTGTTTTCGCACTCTTATTATATCATGATTTACAAAGATAAATCAAAAAGTTAACATAAATCAAATTACATCTAGTTATCCTTTCATTTTTAGGATATATAAATAAAATATTTATCCAATTATAATAGTTCTTGGAACAAATATACTTAATATTCTAATTATAGTTTTTTAAATAACCAACGTTATAAATCGTATTAGGCAAAAGCTAATAATGCCATACTTGAAACTTAATTTTAAATGATCGTTTTACTTTGTATTTTCTTCTAAGGGTAATTTTTTTAATAGCCAAGGCATGCTCAGTTCAATTTCTAATTGTACAATAGGTTCAGCTAGTGACCTGGGTGAAATGGATATGCTTTCAGTAAATCCAATTCCTATATTATTAAATTTAACAAAATTTGGAGTGGAAACTTCTTTACTATGCTCTATCCAAAATGGAGGTCCATTAATTATTTTTCCTGAAAAATGATAGAAGACACTATAATGGTGAAAGCCATCATCATCTTCAAATAAGTGCCAAACCTCAGCTTCTTTTTTAGGATTAATACCAAAAGACCTAAATAATATCTTAGTAGATAAGTCTAAGTAATCACATGCCAAACAATAGTTTTTACAATAATTACATTTACAGGCATTAGTAATATAAGCTCCTTTTGAATAAAATAATTTTGTCTTTTTATAATTGGAAGAAATAGAATAACCTGCTATATGAATGTTCATACATAATAAACTCACTTTCTACTAATTATTAAATATCACCTTTCCATTTCACTAAATCAATAAAAGAAAATTTTTTACCACTAATCAACATAGCTTGTGATTAGTGTAAAATTTATTAATTATGCTGTGACATTTTTCCAGAATCATTACATAAGTTGTTTAATGAATTATGTATCGAACCTACACCTCAACATAAAAAAATGAACAATTGTAAAATCTCACTAAGTTAAAACACCTCATTCACTCACAAGTTAATTAAAATTACTCCTAAATTATATCAAGAGGAATTATAAATTCTTTGTAGATTTAATGAATGATTTTAGTTAATTTGCACGAAGTCGATTGGAAAAAACACGCGTACTGCACGTGGCGGGAATAGCTTTAGTGTTACTCTTATTGCAATTTGTAGTCTTTTTAAAGTTATCATAATGATAGGTCAGCAGTATTAATAATACTAGTTTTATTATAATAAAACTAGTATTATTAATACATTCAATGTATTGTTTATATATCAAAATAAAATAGAAAGGACGTTAGTTATTGTGCGATTTTTAAAATGGTTATTTTTTATTTTAGGCACATTAATTACATTAATTAATATTCCTAAATTTGTATCAATTATTTTTAGATTTTTTAATCCCCAAAATAATTTTGGAGAATTAATTGGAGAATTAGTTGGTTCTATAGCTATACCGTGTGTATTTTTCGTACTATTTTTTATATTACAGAATAATCAAAAGTAAAAAATATAATAAATGTGTACAAGTAATATACCTGTGATGCTAATTAACTTTGGCAAAATGTAAATGCAAAAATTAGTTATTTAATTGATTGCTTAACATAATCTCGCTTTAAAGAAGTTACACATCTACCAACACATCGAGACACCCACTTTGTGAATCTCAACTGGTCTACCTAAAAATGAAAAAAAGAAGCCTTGAAAATAGGGCTTCTTTTTTTGTTGAATTTGTGAAAGGTGACGAAAGAAAATGGAGTCACCTGTTATTCTTTTTCTGTCTGGCGACAGAACACTCAATGATATTGAGTGTCGTTTAACTATCCGATAATCGATTTGCCTGATCGGATGAAAAAAGAAAAGGGATTGATTCCTTTTCTTTTCCCCGTAGTCTAATCTAAAGACTATATTCTGTATGCAAACTAATAGCCTTATAGGATAGCAGCAAGTAGGTTATATTGTGTACACAATAGACTACTTGGCAGGGAAAAAAGTCTTTTTCCCTTGCATCCCTTTTAAAACATCCTAAGAACGAATAAATTAACTTAAAAAAAAGAGCCTCTAACAGTGAGTTCTTTTTTGAGTTAATCAAATCCTTTTTGAAGAGTATTTAATACCTCTTGTTTCCAATGATCTTCTTCAACTTGTTTTGTTTCTTTTGTTTTCTGTGCCAAAAAGTCTGCCTCATGAGTGCCAATTTTTAAGCCTAAAACTTTATCTTTAGCGACCCATTTTTCTTTTTGGGAAAGGTCACCATTGTGTTCAATGTTAAATAGCTTAATGCGTAAATCTTCTTGTTGTCCCTTAGAAAAATCATCCGCATTTTTTTGCTTCAGCTTTAAAAGAAAATTGATAACCAATGACTGGCTTACCTCGTCCCTTTCCGTATTTCTTTTTGATGGTTAAACCTCTAAAAGAGGTGTTTAGTTCTTCTTTTATTGGTTTTAGGACTGTTCTATCGATTTCTCCTAAATTTTTTTGATAACTTTTTGGGACATCTAATAATTCAAAAAAGTCTTCTTTTGAGAAATAAGCATAGCCAGTAGTTCTAAATTGTTTTAGTAATCGAAACATAGTTTTAGAATAACTACTTTGTAAATCGGTAAATTGTCTTAAAGAGTATCTAACCCACTCATCTAAATTATTTAGTAACGGAATAGCTTTTTCGTGAATTTGAATTTCTGCATAAGGAGTATCTACTTTGCCATTTATTTTAAATTCATTGAACATAACAAAAACGTTCTCGTTCTAGTCCATCGGAACTTCTGCGTCCAAATCGTAAATCCATTAACTTGTCATAAGTACTCTCTAAATCATCAATAAAGCGATTATTTGCGGTTGCTTTATAATTACTCAAATCTTTTTAATTGATCAAAAAGAAAAAGCACTTTTTTTCTCACCCTTTTCTCTCATCCTGGAAACGATAGAAAAAAATAGATTCATCTCTACAGCAGAGAATTTTCTTAAAGGAATAGTATTTAATTCTGTATGGTATTTTACTAATTCATTGGTCAAAATATCACATCCTAACTATTTATATGTAATATCATAATATAGTCCATACAAATAATCCATATATAAACTCCATACAAACAGACAAACTCCATACATAAACAGACAAAACTCCATACATAAACAGACAAAACTCCATACATAAACAGACAAAACTCCATGCAAACATCTCTGTATCCCTTGGGGCTCTAATGCTCAACTGGTGTCTAAAAGAGGTTTAAAAGAGGTTTAAAAAGATTATAAAAAAGGTCGACTATTTTTCCCACCTAAAAACTCTTTTTAAAATGCATGAAAAAAAAAAAAAAATGAGTGAGAGAAAACCACTCTTCCACTCACGCAGTCGCTACACGCTCCTTTGCTAAAACTAAAACATTTCTCTAAGGAAATAATTCAATAGTATTAAATGCAAAAAAAGAACTGTTTAAGCTCATCTAGATAAAACTCTTAGTTTAATAAATAAGCGTCTTTCAGACGGTCAGGGTAAACCCTAACAACCCTAAAGTAATTATCTAAAGATTATGCTATATTATTAATGGCACTAGCCCATTTTCTATTTGAAAGGGGGGCTAGACATATGTTAAACAATTCATCTTGTTATTCATCACGACTGTTTTTTACTTACAGTAATTACAGTTATAACTACAAAGTTATTAAATCGTTGGTTTGACGATGAAGATGATGATTAAAGGCATGAGTGCCAACAAACCCACACGCTAGAACTTCGCACTAGCGACAAAAAAAGCCACTACCTCATCACAGGTAGTGGCTTTTGTGCTAGACATACTAGCAATTCATCTTGTTTTCGCACTCTTATTATATCATGATTTACAAAGATAAATCAAAAAGTTAACATAAATCAAATTACATCTAGTTATCCTTTCATTTTTAGGATATATAAATAAAATATTTATCCAATTATAATAGTTCTTGGAACAAATATACTTAATATTCTAATTATAGTTTTTAAATATAACCAACGTTATAAATCGTATTAGGCAAAAGCTAATAATGCCATACTTGAAACTTAATTTTAAATGATCGTTTTACTTTGTATTTTCTTCTAAGGGTAATTTTTTTAATAGCCAAGGCATGCTCAGTTCAATTTCTAATTGTACAATAGGTTCAGCTAGTGACCTGGGTGAAATGGATATGCTTTCAGTAAATCCAATTCCTATATTATTAAATTTAACAAAATTTGGAGTGGAAACTTCTTTACTATGCTCTATCCAAAATGGAGGTCCATTAATTATTTTTCCTGAAAAATGATAGAAGACACTATAATGGTGAAAGCCATCATCATCTTCAAATAAGTGCCAAACCTCAGCTTCTTTTTTAGGATTAATACCAAAAGACCTAAATAATATCTTAGTAGATAAGTCTAAGTAATCACATGCCAAACAATAGTTTTTACAATAATTACATTTACAGGCATTAGTAATATAAGCTCCTTTTGAATAAAATAATTTTGTCTTTTTATAATTGGAAGAAATAGAATAACCTGCTATATGAATGTTCATACATAATAAACTCACTTTCTACTAATTATTAAATATCACCTTTCCATTTCACTAAATCAATAAAAGAAAATTTTTTACCACTAATCAACATAGCTTGTGATTAGTGTAAAATTTATTAATTATGCTGTGACATTTTTCCAGAATCATTACATAAGTTGTTTAATGAATTATGTATCGAACCTACACCTCAACATAAAAAAATGAACAATTGTAAAATCTCACTAAGTTAAAACACCTCATTCACTCACAAGTTAATTAAAATTACTCCTAAATTATATCAAGAGGAATTATAAATTCTTTGTAGATTTAATGAATGATTTTAGTTAATTTGCACGAAGTCGATTGGAAAAAAACACGCGTACTGCACGTGGCGGGAATAGCTTTAGTGTTACTCTTATTGCAATTTGTAGTCTTTTTAAAGTTATCATAATGATAGGTCAGCAGTATTAATAATACTAGTTTTATTATAATAAAACTAGTATTATTAATACATTCAATGTATTGTTTATATATCAAAATAAAATAGAAAGGACGTTAGTTATTGTGCGATTTTTAAAATGGTTATTTTTTTATTTTAGGCACATTAATTACATTAATTAATATTCCTAAATTTGTATCAATTATTTTTAGATTTTTTAATCCCCAAAATAATTTTGGAGAATTAATTGGAGAATTAGTTGGTTCTATAGCTATACCGTGTGTATTTTTCGTACTATTTTTTATATTACAGAATAATCAAAAGTAAAAAATATAATAAATGTGTACAAGTAATATACCTGTGATGCTAATTAACTTTGGCAAAATGTAAATGCAAAAATTAGTTATTTAATTGATTGCTTAACATAATCTCGCTTTAAAGAAGTTACACATCTACCAACACATCGAGACACCCACTTTGTGAATCTCAACTGGTCTACCTAAAAATGAAAAAAGAAGCCTTGAAAATAGGGCTTCTTTTTTTGTTGAATTTGTGAAAGGTGACGAAAGAAAATGGAGTCACCTGTTATTCTTTTTCTGTCTGGCGACAAGAACACTCAATGATATTGAGTGTCGTTTAACTATCCGATAATCGATTTGCCTGATCGGATGAAAAAAGAAAAGGGATTGATTCCTTTTCTTTTCCCCGTAGTCTAATCTAAAGACTATATTCTGTATGCAAACTAATAGCCTTATAGGATAGCAGCAAGTAGGTTATATTGTGTACACAATAGACTACTTGGCAGGGAAAAAGTTTCTTTTTCCCTTGCATCCCTTTTAAAACATCCTAAGAACGAATAAATTAACTTAAAAAAAAGAGCCTCTAACAGTGAGTTCTTTTTTGAGTTAATCAAATCCTTTTTGAAGAGTATTTAATACCTCTTGTTTCCAATGATCTTCTTCAACTTGTTTTGTTTCTTTTTGTTTCTGTGCCAAAAAGTCTGCCTCATGAGTGCCAATTTTTAAGCCTAAAACTTTTATCTTTAGCGACCCATTTTTCTTTTTGGGAAAGGTCACCATTGTGTTCAATGTTAAATAGCTTAATGCGTAAATCTTCTTGTTGTCCCTTAGAAAAATCATCCGCATTTTTTGCTTCAGCTTTAAAAGAAAATTGATAACCAATGACTGGCTTAACCTCGTCCCTTTCCGTATTTCTTTTTGATGGTTTAAACCTCTAAAAAGAGGTGTTAGTTCTTCTTTTATTGGTTTTAGGACTGTTTCTATCGATTTCTCCTAAATTTTTTTGATAACTTTTTTGGACATCTAATAATTCAAAAAAGTCTTCTTTTGAGAAATAAGCATAGCCAGTAGTTCTAAATTGTTTTAGTAATCGAAAACATAGTTTTAGAATAACTACTTTGTAAATCGGTAAATTGTCTTAAAGAGTATCTAACCCACTCATCTAAATTATTTAGTAACGGAATAGCTTTTTCGTGAATTTGAATTTCTGCATAAGGAGTATCTACTTTGCCATTTATTTTAAATTCATTGAACATAACAAAACGTTCTCGTTCTAGTCCATCGGAACTTCTGCGTCCAAATCGTAAATTCCATTAACTTGTCATAAGTACTCTCTTAAATCATCAATAAAGCGATTATTTGCGGTTGCTTTATAATTACTTCAAATCTTTTAATTGATCAAAAGAAAAAGCAACTTTTTTCTCACCCTTTTCTCTCATCCTGGAAACGATAGAAAAAAATAGATTCATCTCTACAGCAGAGAATTTTCTTAAAGGAATAGTATTTAATTCTGTATGGTATTTTACTTAATTTCATTGGTCAAAATATCACATCCTAACTATTTTATATGTAATATCATAATATAGTCCATACAAATAATCCATATATAAACTCCATACAAACAGACAAAACTCCATACATAAACAGACAAAAACTCCATACATAAACAGACAAAAACTCCATACATAAACAGACAAAACTCCATGCAAACATCTCTGTATCCCTTGGGGCTCTAATGCTCAACTGGTGTCTAAAAGATGGTTTAAAAGAGTTTAAAAAGATTATAAAAAAGGTCGACTATTTTTCCCACCTAAAAACCCACTCTTTTTATTAAATTGATCTATGCGTAACATGAAAAAAAATAAAAAATGAGTGAGAGAAAACCACTCTCACATTCCACTCACGCAGTCGCTACACGCTCCTTTGCTAAAACCTAAAACATTTCTCTAAGGAAATAATTCAATAGTATTAAAATGCAAAAAAAAGAACTGTTTAAGCTCATCTAGATAAAACTCTTAGTTTAATAAATAAAGCGTCTTTCAGACGGTCAGGGTAAACCCTAACAACCCTAAAGTAATTATCTAAAGATTATGCTATATTTATTAATGGCACTTAGCCCATTTTCTATTTGAAAGGGGGGCTAGACATATGTTAAAACAATTCATCTTGTTATTCATCACGACTGTTTTTACTACAGTAATTACAGTTATAACTACAAAGTTATTAAATCGTTGGTTTGACGATGAAGATGATGATTAAAGGCATGAGTGCCAACAAACCCACACGCTAGAACTTCGCACTAGCGACAAAAAAAGCCACTACCTCATCACAGGTAGTGCTTTTGTGCTAGACATACTAGCAATTCATCTTGTTTTCGCACTCTTATTTATATCATGATTTTACAAAGATAAATCAAAAAGTTAACATAAATCAAATTACATCTAGTTATCCTTTCATTTTTAGGATATATAAATAAAATATTTATCCAATTATAATAGTTCTTGGAACAAATATACTTAATATTCTAATTATAGTTTTTTAAATAACCAACGTTATAAATCGTATTAGGCAAAAGCTAATAATGCCATACTTGAAACTTAATTTTAAATGATCGTTTTTACTTTTGTATTTTCTTCTAAGGGTAATTTTTTTAATAGCCAAGGCATGCTCAGTTCAATTTCTAATTGTACAATAGGTTCAGCTAGTGACCTGGGTTGAAATGGATATGCTTTCAGTAAATCCAATTCCTATATTATTAAATTTAACAAAATTTGGAGTGGAAACTTCTTTACTATGCTCTATCCAAAATGGAGGTCCATTAATTATTTTTCCTGAAAAATGATAGAAGACACTTATAATGGTGAAAGCCAATCATCATCTTCAAATAAGTGCCAAACCTCAGCTTCTTTTTTAGGATTAATACCAAAAGACCTAAATAATATCTTAGTAGATAAGTCTAAGTAATCACATGCCAAACAATAGTTTTTACAATAATTACATTTACAGGCATTAGTAATATAAGCTCCTTTTGAATAAAATAATTTTGTCTTTTTATAATTGGAAGAAATAGAATAACCTGCTATATGAATGTTCATACATAATAAACTCACTTTCTACTAATTATTAAATATCACCTTTCCATTTCACTAAATCAATAAAAGAAAATTTTTTACCACTAATCAACATAGCTTGTGATTAGTGTAAAATTTATTAATTATGCTGTGACATTTTCCAGAATCATTACATAAGTTGTTTAATGAATTATGTATCGAACCTACACCTCAACATAAAAAAATGAACAATTGTAAAAATCTCACTAAGTTAAAACACCTCATTCACTCACAAGTTAATTAAAATTACTCCTAAATTATATCAAGAGGAATTATAAATTCTTTGTAGATTTAATGAATGATTTTAGTTAATTTGCACGAAGTCGATTGGAAAAAACACGCGTACTGCACGTGGCGGGGAATAGCTTTAGTGTTACTCTTATTGCAATTTGTAGTCTTTTAAAGTTATCATAATGATAGGTCAGCAGTATTAATAATACTAGTTTTATTATAATAAAACTAGTATTATTAATACATTCAATGTATTGTTTATATATCAAAATAAAATAGAAAGGACGTTAGTTATTGTGCGATTTTTTAAAATGGTTATTTTTTATTTTAGGCACATTAATTACATTAATTAATATTCCTAAATTTGTATCAATTATTTTTAGATTTTTTAATCCCCAAAATAATTTTGGAGAATTAATTGGAGAATTAGTTGGTTCTATAGCTATACCGTGTGTATTTTTCGTACTATTTTTTATATTACAGAATAATCAAAAGTAAAAAATATAATAAATGTGTACAAGTAATATACCTGTGATGCTAATTAACTTTGGCAAAATGTAAATGCAAAAATTAGTTATTTAATTGATTGCTTAACATAATCTCGCTTTAAAGAAGTTACACATCTACCAACACATCGAGACACCCACTTTGTGAATCTCAACTGGTCTACCTAAAAATGAAAAAAGAAGCCTTGAAAATAGGGCTTCTTTTTTTGTTGAATTTGTGAAAGGTGACGAAAGAAAATGGAGTCACCTGTTATTCTTTTTCTGTCTGGCGACAAGAACACTCAATGATATTGAGTGTCGTTTAACTATCCGATAATCGATTTGCCTGATCGGATGAAAAAAGAAAAGGGATTGATTCCTTTTCTTTTCCCCGTAGTCTAATCTAAAGACTATATTCTGTATGCAAACTAATAGCCTTATAGGATAGCAGCAAGTAGGTTATATTGTGTACACAATAGACTACTTGGCAGGGAAAAAGTCTTTTTCCCTTGCATCCCTTTTAAAACATCCTAAGAACGAATAAATTAACTTAAAAAAAAGAGCCTCTAACAGTGAGTTCTTTTTTGAGTTAATCAAATCCTTTTTGAAGAGTATTTAATACCTCTTGTTTCCAATGATCTTCTTCAACTTGTTTTGTTTCTTTTTTGTTTCTGTGCCAAAAAGTCTGCCTCATGAGTGCCAATTTTTAAGCCTAAAACTTTATCTTTAGCGACCCATTTTTCTTTTGGGAAAGGTCACCATTGTGTTCAATGTTAAATAGCTTAATGCGTAAATCTTCTTGTTGTCCCTTAGAAAAATCATCCGCATTTTTTTGCTTCAGCTTTAAAAGAAAATTGATAACCAATGACTGGCTTACCTCGTCCCTTTCCGTATTTCTTTTTGATGGTTAAACCTCTAAAAAAGAGGTGTTAGTTCTTCTTTTATTGGTTTTAGGACTGTTCTATCGATTTCTCCTAAATTTTTTTTGATAACTTTTTGGGACATCTAATAATTCAAAAAAGTCTTCTTTTGAGAAATAAGCATAGCCAGTAGTTCTAAATTGTTTTAGTAATCGAAACATAGTTTTAGAATAACTACTTTGTAAATCGGTAAATTGTCTTAAAGAGTATCTAACCCACTCATCTAAATTATTTAGTAACGGAATAGCTTTTTTCGTGAATTTGAATTTCTGCATAAGGAGTATCTACTTTGCCATTTATTTTAAATTCATTGAACATAACAAAACGTTCTCGTTCTAGTCCATCGGAACTTCTGCGTCCAAATCGTAAATCCATTAACTTGTCATAAGTACTCTCTAAATCATCAATAAAGCGATTATTTGCGGTTGCTTTATAATTACTCAAATCTTTTAATTGATCAAAAGAAAAAGCAACTTTTTTCTCACCCTTTTCTCTCATCCTGGAAACGATAGAAAAAAATAGATTCATCTCTACAGCAGAGAATTTTCTTAAAGGAATAGTATTTAATTCTGTATGGTATTTTACTAATTCATTGGTCAAAATATCACATCCTAACTATTTATATGTAATATCATAATATAGTCCATACAAATAATCCATATATAAACTCCATACAAACAGACAAAACTCCATACATAAACAGACAAAACTCCATACATAAACAGACAAAACTCCATACATAAACAGACAAAACTCCATGCAAACATCTCTGTATCCCTTGGGGCTCTAATGCTCAACTGGTGTCTAAAAGAGGTTTAAAAGAGGTTTTAAAAAAGATTATAAAAAAGGTCGACTATTTTCCCACCTAAAAACCCACTCTTTTTATTAAAATTGATCTATGCGTAACATGAAAAAAAATAAAAAATGAGTGAGAGAAAACCACTCTCACATTCCACTCACGCAGTCGCTACACGCTCCTTTGCTAAAACCTAAAAACATTTCTCTAAGGAAATAATTCAATAGTATTAAAATGCAAAAAAAGAACTGTTTAAGCTCATCTAGATAAAACTCTTAGTTTAATAAATAAAGCGTCTTTCAGACGGTCAGGGTAAACCCTAACAACCCTAAAGTAATTATCTAAAGATTATGCTATATTTATTAATGGCACTTAGCCCATTTTCTATTTGAAAGGGGGGCTAGACATATGTTAAAACAATTCATCTTGTTATTCATCACGACTGTTTTTTACTACAGTAATTACAGTTATAACTACAAAGTTATTAAATCGTTGGTTTGACGATGAAGATGATGATTAAAGGCATGAGTGCCAACAAACCCACACGCTAGAACTTCGCACTAGCGACAAAAAAAAGCCACTACCTCATCACAGGTAGTGGCTTTTGTGCTAGACATACTAGCAATTCATCTTGTTTTCGCACTCTTATTATATTCATGATTTACAAAGATAAATCAAAAAGTTAACATAAATCAAATTACATCTAGTTATCCTTTCATTTTTAGGATATATAAATAAAATATTTATCCAATTATAATAGTTCTTGGAACAAATATACTTAATATTCTAATTATAGTTTTTTAAATAACCAACGTTATAAATCGTATTAGGCAAAAGCTAATAATGCCATACTTGAAACTTAATTTTAAATGATCGTTTTACTTTGTATTTTCTTCTAAGGGTAATTTTTTTAATAGCCAAGGCATGCTCAGTTCAATTTCTAATTGTACAATAGGTTCAGCTAGTGACCTGGGTGAAATGGATATGCTTTCAGTAAATCCAATTCCTATATTATTAAATTTAACAAAATTTGGAGTGGAAACTTCTTTACTATGCTCTATCCAAAATGGAGGTCCATTAATTATTTTTCCTGAAAAATGATAGAAGACACTATAATGGTGAAGCCATCATCATCTTCAAATAAGTGCCAAACCTCAGCTTCTTTTTAGGATTAATACCAAAAGACCTAAATAATATCTTAGTAGATAAGTCTAAGTAATCACATGCCAAACAATAGTTTTTTACAATAATTACATTTACAGGCATTAGTAATATAAGCTCCTTTTGAATAAAATAATTTTGTCTTTTTATAATTGGAAGAAATAGAATAACCTGCTATATGAATGTTCATACATAATAAACTCACTTTCTACTAATTATTAAATATCACCTTTCCATTTCACTAAATCAATAAAAAGAAAATTTTTACCACTAATCAACATAGCTTGTGATTAGTGTAAAATTTATTAATTATGCTGTGACATTTTTCCAGAATCATTACATAAGTTGTTTAATGAATTATGTATCGAACCTACACCTCAACATAAAAAAATGAACAATTGTAAAATCTCACTAAGTTAAAACACCTCATTCACTCACAAGTTAATTAAAATTACTCCTAAATTATATCAAGAGGAATTATAAATTCTTTGTAGATTTAATGAATGATTTTAGTTAATTTGCACGAAGTCGATTGGAAAAAACACGCGTACTGCACGTGGCGGGAATAGCTTTAGTGTTACTCTTATTGCAATTTGTAGTCTTTTTAAAGTTATCATAATGATAGGTCAGCAGTATTAATAATACTAGTTTTATTATAATAAAAACTAGTATTATTAATACATTCAATGTATTGTTTATATATCAAAATAAAATAGAAAGGACGTTAGTTATTGTTGCGATTTTTAAAATGGTTATTTTTTATTTTAGGCACATTAATTACATTAATTAATATTTCCTAAATTTGTATCAATTATTTTTAGATTTTTTAATCCCCAAATAATTTTGGAGAATTAATTGGAGAATTAGTTGGTTCTATAGCTATACGTGTGTATTTTTCGTACTATTTTTTATATTACAGAATAATCAAAAGTAAAAAAATATAATAAATGTGTACAAGTAATATACCTGTGATGCTAATTAACTTTGGCAAAATGTAAATGCAAAAATTAGTTATTTAATTGATTGCTTAACATAATCTCGCTTTAAAGAAGTTACACATCTACCAACACATCGAGACACCCACTTTGTGAATCTCAACTGGTCTACCTAAAAATGAAAAAAGAAGCTTGAAAATAGGGCTTCTTTTTTTGTTTGAATTTGTGAAAGGTGACGAAAGAAAATGGAGTCACCTGTTATTCTTTTTCTGTCTGGCGACAAGAACACTCAATGATATTGAGTGTCGTTTAACTATCCGATAATCGATTTGCCTGATCGGATGAAAAAAGAAAAGGATTGATTCCTTTTCTTTTCCCCGTAGTCTAATCTAAAGACTATATTCTGTATGCAAACTAATAGCCTTATAGGATAGCAGCAAGTAGGTTATATTGTGTACACAATAGACTACTTGGCAGGGAAAAAGTCTTTTTCCCTTGCATCCCTTTTTAAAACATCCTAAGAACGAATAAATTAACTTAAAAAAAAGAGCCTCTAACAGTGAGTTCTTTTTTGAGTTAATCAAATCCTTTTTGAAGAGTATTTTAATACCTCTTGTTTTCCAATGATCTTCTTCAACTTGTTTTGTTTCTTTTTGTTTCTGTTGCCAAAAAGTCTGCCTCATGAGTGCCAATTTTTAAGCCTAAAACTTTATCTTTAGCGACCCATTTTTCTTTTTGGGAAAGGTCACCATTGTGTTCAATTGTTAAATAGCTTAATGCCGTAAAATCTTCTTGTTTTGTCCCTTAGAAAAATCATCCGCATTTTTTGCTTCAGGCTTTAAAAGAAAATTGATAACCAATGACTGGCTTACCTTCGTCCCTTTCCGTATTTCTTTTTGATGGTTAAACCTCTAAAAAGAGGTGTTAGTTCTTCTTTTATTGGTTTTAGGACTGTTCTATCGATTTCTCCCTAAATTTTTTTTGATAACTTTTTTGGGACATCTAATAATTCAAAAAAGTCTTCTTTTGAGAAATAAGCATAGCCAGTAGTTCTAAATTGTTTTAGTAATCGAAAACATAGTTTTAGAATAACTACTTTGTAAATCGGTAAATTGTCTTAAAGAGTATCTAACCCACTCATCTAAATTATTTAGTAACGGAATAGCTTTTTCGTGAATTTGAATTTCTGCATAAGGAGTATCTACTTTGCCATTTATTTTAAATTCATTGAACATAACAAAACGTTCTCGTTCTAGTCCATCGGAACTTCTGCGTCCAAATCGTAAATCCATTAACTTGTCATAAGTACTCTCTAAATCATCAATAAAGCGATTATTTGCGGTTGCTTTATAATTACTTCAAATCTTTTAATTGATCAAAAGAAAAAGCAACTTTTTTCTCACCCTTTTTCTCTCATCCTGGAAACGATAGAAAAAAATAGATTCATCTCTACAGCAGAGAATTTTTCTTAAAGGAATAGTATTTAATTCTGTATGGTATTTTACTAATTCATTGGTCAAAATATCACATCCTAACTATTTATATGTAATATCATAATATAGTCCATACAAATAATCCATATATAAACTCCATACAAACAGACAAAACTCCATACATAAACAGACAAAAACTCCATACATAAACAGACAAAACTCCATACATAAACAGACAAAACTCCATGCAAACATCTCTGTATCCCTTGGGCTCTAATGCTCAACTGGTGTCTAAAAGAGGTTTAAAAGAGGTTTAAAAAAGATTATAAAAAAGGTCGACTATTTTTCCCACCTAAAAACCCACTCTTTTTATTAAATTGATCTATGCGTAACATGAAAAAAAATAAAAAATGAGTGAGAGAAAACCACTCTCACATTCCACTCACGCAGTCGCTACACGCTCCTTTGCTAAAACCTAAAACATTTCTCTAAGGAAATAATTCAATAGTATTAAAATGCAAAAAAAGAACTGTTTAAGCTCATCTAGATAAAACTCTTAGTTTAATAAATAAAGCGTCTTTCAGACGGTCAGGGTAAACCCTAACAACCCTAAAGTAATTATCTAAAGATTATGCTATATTTATTAATGGCACTTAGCCCATTTTCTATTTGAAAGGGGGGCTAGACATATGTTAAAACAATTCATCTTGTTATTCATCACGACTGTTTTTACTACAGTAATTACAGTTATAACTACAAAGTTATTAAATCGTTGGTTTGACGATGAAGATGATGATTAAAGGCATGAGTGCCAACAAACCCACACGCTAGAACTTCGCACTAGCGACAAAAAAAGCCACTACCTCATCACAGGTAGTGGCTTTTGTGCTAGACATACTAGCAATTCATCTTGTTTTCGCACTCTTATTATATCATGATTTACAAAGATAAATCAAAAAGTTAACATAAATCAAATTACATCTAGTTATCCTTTCATTTTTAGGATATATAAATAAAATATTTATCCAATTATAATAGTTCTTGGAACAAATATACTTAATATTCTAATTATAGTTTTTTAAATAACCAACGTTATAAATCGTATTAGGCAAAAGCTAATAATGCCATACTTGAAACTTAATTTTAAATGATCGTTTTACTTTGTATTTTCTTCTAAGGGTAATTTTTTTAATAGCCAAGGCATGCTCAGTTCAATTTCTAATTGTACAATAGGTTCAGCTAGTGACCTGGGTGAAATGGATATGCTTTCAGTAAATCCAATTCCTATATTATTAAATTTAACAAAATTTGGAGTGGAAACTTCTTTACTATGCTCTATCCAAAATGGAGGTCCATTAATTATTTTTCCTGAAAAATGATAGAAGACACTATAATGGTGAAAGCCATCATCATCTTCAAATAAGTGCCAAACCTCAGCTTCTTTTTTTAGGATTAATACCAAAAGACCTAAATAATATCTTAGTAGATAAGTCTAAGTAATCACATGCCAAACAATAGTTTTTTACAATAATTACATTTACAGGCATTAGTAATATAAGCTCCTTTTGAATAAAATAATTTTGTCTTTTTATAATTGGAAGAAATAGAATAACCTGCTATATGAATGTTCATACATAATAAACTCACTTTCTACTAATTATTAAATATCACCTTTCCATTTCACTAAATCAATAAAAGAAAATTTTTTACCACTAATCAACATAGCTTGTGATTAGTGTAAAATTTATTAATTATGCTGTGACATTTTTCCAGAATCATTACATAAGTTGTTTAATGAATTATGTATCGAACCTACACCTCAACATAAAAAAATGAACAATTGTAAAATCTCACTAAGTTAAAACACCTCATTCACTCACAAGTTAATTAAAATTACTCCTAAATTATATCAAGAGGAATTATAAATTCTTTGTAGATTTAATGAATGATTTTAGTTAATTTGCACGAAGTCGATTGGAAAAAACACGCGTACTGCACGTGGCGGGAATAGCTTTAGTGTTACTCTTATTGCAATTTGTAGTCTTTTTAAAGTTATCATAATGATAGGTCAGCAGTATTAATAATACTAGTTTTATTATAATAAAACTAGTATTATTAATACATTCAATGTATTGTTTATATATCAAAATAAAATAGAAAGGACGTTAGTTATTGTGCGATTTTTAAAATGGTTATTTTTTATTTTAGGCACATTAATTACATTAATTAATATTCCTAAATTTGTATCAATTATTTTTAGATTTTTTAATCCCCAAAATAATTTTGGAGAATTAATTGGAGAATTAGTTGGTTCTATAGCTATACCGTGTGTATTTTTCGTACTATTTTTTATATTACAGAATAATCAAAAGTAAAAAATATAATAAATGTGTACAAGTAATATACCTGTGATGCTAATTAACTTTGGCAAAATGTAAATGCAAAAATTAGTTATTTAATTGATTGCTTAACATAATCTCGCTTTAAAGAAGTTACACATCTACCAACACATCGAGACACCCACTTTGTGAATCTCAACTGGTCTACCTAAAAATGAAAAAAGAAGCCTTGAAAATAGGGCTTCTTTTTTTGTTGAATTTGTGAAAGGTGACGAAAGAAAATGGAGTCACCTGTTATTCTTTTTCTGTCTGGCGACAAGAACACTCAATGATATTGAGTGTCGTTTAACTATCCGATAATCGATTTGCCTGATCGGATGAAAAAAGAAAAGGGATTGATTCCTTTTCTTTTCCCCGTAGTCTAATCTAAAGACTATATTCTGTATGCAAACTAATAGCCTTATAGGATAGCAGCAAGTAGGTTATATTGTGTACACAATAGACTACTTGGCAGGGAAAAAGTCTTTTTCCCTTGCATCCCTTTTAAAACATCCTAAGAACGAATAAATTAACTTAAAAAAAAGAGCCTCTAACAGTGAGTTCTTTTTTGAGTTAATCAAATCCTTTTTGAAGAGTATTTAATACCTCTTGTTTCCAATGATCTTCTTCAACTTGTTTTGTTTCTTTTTGTTTCTGTGCCAAAAAGTCTGCCTCATGAGTGCCAATTTTTAAGCCTAAAACTTTATCTTTAGCGACCCATTTTTCTTTTTGGGAAAGGTCACCATTGTGTTCAATGTTAAATAGCTTAATGCGTAAATCTTCTTGTTGTCCCTTAGAAAAATCATCCGCATTTTTTGCTTCAGCTTTAAAAGAAAATTGATAACCAATGACTGGCTTACCTCGTCCCTTTCCGTATTTCTTTTTGATGGTTAAACCTCTAAAAAGAGGTGTTAGTTCTTCTTTTATTGGTTTTAGGACTGTTCTATCGATTTCTCCTAAATTTTTTTGATAACTTTTTGGGACATCTAATAATTCAAAAAAGTCTTCTTTTGAGAAATAAGCATAGCCAGTAGTTCTAAATTGTTTTAGTAATCGAAACATAGTTTTAGAATAACTACTTTGTAAATCGGTAAATTGTCTTAAAGAGTATCTAACCCACTCATCTAAATTATTTAGTAACGGAATAGCTTTTTCGTGAATTTGAATTTCTGCATAAGGAGTATCTACTTTGCCATTTATTTTAAATTCATTGAACATAACAAAACGTTCTCGTTCTAGTCCATCGGAACTTCTGCGTCCAAATCGTAAATCCATTAACTTGTCATAAGTACTCTCTAAATCATCAATAAAGCGATTATTTGCGGTTGCTTTATAATTACTCAAATCTTTTAATTGATCAAAAGAAAAAGCAACTTTTTTCTCACCCTTTTCTCTCATCCTGGAAACGATAGAAAAAAATAGATTCATCTCTACAGCAGAGAATTTTCTTAAAGGAATAGTATTTAATTCTGTATGGTATTTTACTAATTCATTGGTCAAAATATCACATCCTAACTATTTATATGTAATATCATAATATAGTCCATACAAATAATCCATATATAAACTCCATACAAACAGACAAAACTCCATACATAAACAGACAAAACTCCATACATAAACAGACAAAACTCCATACATAAACAGACAAAACTCCATGCAAACATCTCTGTATCCCTTGGGGCTCTAATGCTCAACTGGTGTCTAAAAGAGGTTTAAAAGAGGTTTAAAAAAGATTATAAAAAAGGTCGACTATTTTTCCCACCTAAAAACCCACTCTTTTTATTAAATTGATCTATGCGTAACATGAAAAAAAATAAAAAATGAGTGAGAGAAAACCACTCTCACATTCCACTCACGCAGTCGCTACACGCTCCTTTGCTAAAACCTAAAACATTTCTCTAAGGAAATAATTCAATAGTATTAAAATGCAAAAAAAGAACTGTTTAAGCTCATCTAGATAAAACTCTTAGTTTAATAAATAAAGCGTCTTTCAGACGGTCAGGGTAAACCCTAACAACCCTAAAGTAATTATCTAAAGATTATGCTATATTTATTAATGGCACTTAGCCCATTTTCTATTTGAAAGGGGGGCTAGACATATGTTAAAACAATTCATCTTGTTATTCATCACGACTGTTTTTACTACAGTAATTACAGTTATAACTACAAAGTTATTAAATCGTTGGTTTGACGATGAAGATGATGATTAAAGGCATGAGTGCCAACAAACCCACACGCTAGAACTTCGCACTAGCGACAAAAAAAGCCACTACCTCATCACAGGTAGTGGCTTTTGTGCTAGACATACTAGCAATTCATCTTGTTTTCGCACTCTTATTATATCATGATTTACAAAGATAAATCAAAAAGTTAACATAAATCAAATTACATCTAGTTATCCTTTCATTTTTAGGATATATAAATAAAATATTTATCCAATTATAATAGTTCTTGGAACAAATATACTTAATATTCTAATTATAGTTTTTTTAAATAACCAACGTTATAAATCGTATTAGGCAAAAGCTAATAATGCCATACTTGAAACTTAATTTTAAATGATCGTTTTACTTTGTATTTTCTTCTAAGGGTAATTTTTTTAATAGCCAAGGCATGCTCAGTTCAATTTCTAATTGTACAATAGGTTCAGCTAGTGACCTGGGTGAAATGGATATGCTTTCAGTAAATCCAATTCCTATATTATTAAATTTAACAAAATTTGGAGTGGAAACTTCTTTACTATGCTCTATCCAAAATGGAGGTCCATTAATTATTTTTCCTGAAAAATGATAGAAGACACTATAATGGTGAAAGCCATCATCATCTTCAAATAAGTGCCAAACCTCAGCTTCTTTTTTAGGATTAATACCAAAAGACCTAAATAATATCTTAGTAGATAAGTCTAAGTAATCACATGCCAAACAATAGTTTTTACAATAATTACATTTACAGGCATTAGTAATATAAGCTCCTTTTGAATAAAATAATTTTGTCTTTTTATAATTGGAAGAAATAGAATAACCTGCTATATGAATGTTCATACATAATAAACTCACTTTCTACTAATTATTAAATATCACCTTTCCATTTCACTAAATCAATAAAAGAAAATTTTTTACCACTAATCAACATAGCTTGTGATTAGTGTAAAATTTATTAATTATGCTGTGACATTTTTCCAGAATCATTACATAAGTTGTTTAATGAATTATGTATCGAACCTACACCTCAACATAAAAAAATGAACAATTGTAAAATCTCACTAAGTTAAAACACCTCATTCACTCACAAGTTAATTAAAATTACTCCTAAATTATATCAAGAGGAATTATAAATTCTTTGTAGATTTAATGAATGATTTTAGTTAATTTGCACGAAGTCGATTGGAAAAAACACGCGTACTGCACGTGGCGGGAATAGCTTTAGTGTTACTCTTATTGCAATTTGTAGTCTTTTTAAAGTTATCATAATGATAGGTCAGCAGTATTAATAATACTAGTTTTATTATAATAAAACTAGTATTATTAATACATTCAATGTATTGTTTATATATCAAAATAAAATAGAAAGGACGTTAGTTATTGTGCGATTTTTAAAATGGTTATTTTTTATTTTAGGCACATTAATTACATTAATTAATATTCCTAAATTTGTATCAATTATTTTTAGATTTTTTAATCCCCAAAATAATTTTGGAGAATTAATTGGAGAATTAGTTGGTTCTATAGCTATACCGTGTGTATTTTTCGTACTATTTTTTATATTACAGAATAATCAAAAGTAAAAAATATAATAAATGTGTACAAGTAATATACCTGTGATGCTAATTAACTTTGGCAAAATGTAAATGCAAAAATTAGTTATTTAATTGATTGCTTAACATAATCTCGCTTTAAAGAAGTTACACATCTACCAACACATCGAGACACCCACTTTGTGAATCTCAACTGGTCTACCTAAAAATGAAAAAAGAAGCCTTGAAAATAGGGCTTCTTTTTTTGTTGAATTTGTGAAAGGTGACGAAAGAAAATGGAGTCACCTGTTATTCTTTTTCTGTCTGGCGACAAGAACACTCAATGATATTGAGTGTCGTTTAACTATCCGATAATCGATTTGCCTGATCGGATGAAAAAAGAAAAGGGATTGATTCCTTTTCTTTTCCCCGTAGTCTAATCTAAAGACTATATTCTGTATGCAAACTAATAGCCTTATAGGATAGCAGCAAGTAGGTTATATTGTGTACACAATAGACTACTTGGCAGGGAAAAAGTCTTTTTCCCTTGCATCCCTTTTAAAACATCCTAAGAACGAATAAATTAACTTAAAAAAAAGAGCCTCTAACAGTGAGTTCTTTTTTGAGTTAATCAAATCCTTTTTGAAGAGTATTTAATACCTCTTGTTTCCAATGATCTTCTTCAACTTGTTTTGTTTCTTTTTGTTTCTGTGCCAAAAAGTCTGCCTCATGAGTGCCAATTTTTAAGCCTAAAACTTTATCTTTAGCGACCCATTTTTCTTTTTGGGAAAGGTCACCATTGTGTTCAATGTTAAATAGCTTAATGCGTAAATCTTCTTGTTGTCCCTTAGAAAAATCATCCGCATTTTTTGCTTCAGCTTTAAAAGAAAATTGATAACCAATGACTGGCTTACCTCGTCCCTTTCCGTATTTCTTTTTGATGGTTAAACCTCTAAAAAGAGGTGTTAGTTCTTCTTTTATTGGTTTTAGGACTGTTCTATCGATTTCTCCTAAATTTTTTTGATAACTTTTTGGGACATCTAATAATTCAAAAAAGTCTTCTTTTGAGAAATAAGCATAGCCAGTAGTTCTAAATTGTTTTAGTAATCGAAACATAGTTTTAGAATAACTACTTTGTAAATCGGTAAATTGTCTTAAAGAGTATCTAACCCACTCATCTAAATTATTTAGTAACGGAATAGCTTTTTCGTGAATTTGAATTTCTGCATAAGGAGTATCTACTTTGCCATTTATTTTAAATTCATTGAACATAACAAAACGTTCTCGTTCTAGTCCATCGGAACTTCTGCGTCCAAATCGTAAATCCATTAACTTGTCATAAGTACTCTCTAAATCATCAATAAAGCGATTATTTGCGGTTGCTTTATAATTACTCAAATCTTTTAATTGATCAAAAGAAAAAGCAACTTTTTTCTCACCCTTTTCTCTCATCCTGGAAACGATAGAAAAAAATAGATTCATCTCTACAGCAGAGAATTTTCTTAAAGGAATAGTATTTAATTCTGTATGGTATTTTACTAATTCATTGGTCAAAATATCACATCCTAACTATTTATATGTAATATCATAATATAGTCCATACAAATAATCCATATATAAACTCCATACAAACAGACAAAACTCCATACATAAACAGACAAAACTCCATACATAAACAGACAAAACTCCATACATAAACAGACAAAACTCCATGCAAACATCTCTGTATCCCTTGGGGCTCTAATGCTCAACTGGTGTCTAAAAGAGGTTTAAAAGAGGTTTAAAAAAGATTATAAAAAAGGTCGACTATTTTTCCCACCTAAAAACCCACTCTTTTTATTAAATTGATCTATGCGTAACATGAAAAAAAATAAAAAATGAGTGAGAGAAAACCACTCTCACATTCCACTCACGCAGTCGCTACACGCTCCTTTGCTAAAACCTAAAACATTTCTCTAAGGAAATAATTCAATAGTATTAAAATGCAAAAAAAGAACTGTTTAAGCTCATCTAGATAAAACTCTTAGTTTAATAAATAAAGCGTCTTTCAGACGGTCAGGGTAAACCCTAACAACCCTAAAGTAATTATCTAAAGATTATGCTATATTTATTAATGGCACTTAGCCCATTTTCTATTTGAAAGGGGGGCTAGACATATGTTAAAACAATTCATCTTGTTATTCATCACGACTGTTTTTACTACAGTAATTACAGTTATAACTACAAAGTTATTAAATCGTTGGTTTGACGATGAAGATGATGATTAAAGGCATGAGTGCCAACAAACCCACACGCTAGAACTTCGCACTAGCGACAAAAAAAGCCACTACCTCATCACAGGTAGTGGCTTTTGTGCTAGACATACTAGCAATTCATCTTGTTTTCGCACTCTTATTATATCATGATTTACAAAGATAAATCAAAAAGTTAACATAAATCAAATTACATCTAGTTATCCTTTCATTTTTAGGATATATAAATAAAATATTTATCCAATTATAATAGTTCTTGGAACAAATATACTTAATATTCTAATTATAGTTTTTTAAATAACCAACGTTATAAATCGTATTAGGCAAAAGCTAATAATGCCATACTTGAAACTTAATTTTAAATGATCGTTTTACTTTGTATTTTCTTCTAAGGGTAATTTTTTTAATAGCCAAGGCATGCTCAGTTCAATTTCTAATTGTACAATAGGTTCAGCTAGTGACCTGGGTGAAATGGATATGCTTTCAGTAAATCCAATTCCTATATTATTAAATTTAACAAAATTTGGAGTGGAAACTTCTTTACTATGCTCTATCCAAAATGGAGGTCCATTAATTATTTTTCCTGAAAAATGATAGAAGACACTATAATGGTGAAAGCCATCATCATCTTCAAATAAGTGCCAAACCTCAGCTTCTTTTTTAGGATTAATACCAAAAGACCTAAATAATATCTTAGTAGATAAGTCTAAGTAATCACATGCCAAACAATAGTTTTTACAATAATTACATTTACAGGCATTAGTAATATAAGCTCCTTTTGAATAAAATAATTTTGTCTTTTTATAATTGGAAGAAATAGAATAACCTGCTATATGAATGTTCATACATAATAAACTCACTTTCTACTAATTATTAAATATCACCTTTCCATTTCACTAAATCAATAAAAGAAAATTTTTTACCACTAATCAACATAGCTTGTGATTAGTGTAAAATTTATTAATTATGCTGTGACATTTTTCCAGAATCATTACATAAGTTGTTTAATGAATTATGTATCGAACCTACACCTCAACATAAAAAAATGAACAATTGTAAAATCTCACTAAGTTAAAACACCTCATTCACTCACAAGTTAATTAAAATTACTCCTAAATTATATCAAGAGGAATTATAAATTCTTTGTAGATTTAATGAATGATTTTAGTTAATTTGCACGAAGTCGATTGGAAAAAACACGCGTACTGCACGTGGCGGGAATAGCTTTAGTGTTACTCTTATTGCAATTTGTAGTCTTTTTAAAGTTATCATAATGATAGGTCAGCAGTATTAATAATACTAGTTTTATTATAATAAAACTAGTATTATTAATACATTCAATGTATTGTTTATATATCAAAATAAAATAGAAAGGACGTTAGTTATTGTGCGATTTTTAAAATGGTTATTTTTTATTTTAGGCACATTAATTACATTAATTAATATTCCTAAATTTGTATCAATTATTTTTAGATTTTTTAATCCCCAAAATAATTTTGGAGAATTAATTGGAGAATTAGTTGGTTCTATAGCTATACCGTGTGTATTTTTCGTACTATTTTTTATATTACAGAATAATCAAAAGTAAAAAATATAATAAATGTGTACAAGTAATATACCTGTGATGCTAATTAACTTTGGCAAAATGTAAATGCAAAAATTAGTTATTTAATTGATTGCTTAACATAATCTCGCTTTAAAGAAGTTACACATCTACCAACACATCGAGACACCCACTTTGTGAATCTCAACTGGTCTACCTAAAAATGAAAAAAGAAGCCTTGAAAATAGGGCTTCTTTTTTTGTTGAATTTGTGAAAGGTGACGAAAGAAAATGGAGTCACCTGTTATTCTTTTTCTGTCTGGCGACAAGAACACTCAATGATATTGAGTGTCGTTTAACTATCCGATAATCGATTTGCCTGATCGGATGAAAAAAGAAAAGGGATTGATTCCTTTTCTTTTCCCCGTAGTCTAATCTAAAGACTATATTCTGTATGCAAACTAATAGCCTTATAGGATAGCAGCAAGTAGGTTATATTGTGTACACAATAGACTACTTGGCAGGGAAAAAGTCTTTTTCCCTTGCATCCCTTTTAAAACATCCTAAGAACGAATAAATTAACTTAAAAAAAAGAGCCTCTAACAGTGAGTTCTTTTTTGAGTTAATCAAATCCTTTTTGAAGAGTATTTAATACCTCTTGTTTCCAATGATCTTCTTCAACTTGTTTTGTTTCTTTTTGTTTCTGTGCCAAAAAGTCTGCCTCATGAGTGCCAATTTTTAAGCCTAAAACTTTATCTTTAGCGACCCATTTTTCTTTTTGGGAAAGGTCACCATTGTGTTCAATGTTAAATAGCTTAATGCGTAAATCTTCTTGTTGTCCCTTAGAAAAATCATCCGCATTTTTTGCTTCAGCTTTAAAAGAAAATTGATAACCAATGACTGGCTTACCTCGTCCCTTTCCGTATTTCTTTTTGATGGTTAAACCTCTAAAAAGAGGTGTTAGTTCTTCTTTTATTGGTTTTAGGACTGTTCTATCGATTTCTCCTAAATTTTTTTGATAACTTTTTGGGACATCTAATAATTCAAAAAAGTCTTCTTTTGAGAAATAAGCATAGCCAGTAGTTCTAAATTGTTTTAGTAATCGAAACATAGTTTTAGAATAACTACTTTGTAAATCGGTAAATTGTCTTAAAGAGTATCTAACCCACTCATCTAAATTATTTAGTAACGGAATAGCTTTTTCGTGAATTTGAATTTCTGCATAAGGAGTATCTACTTTGCCATTTATTTTAAATTCATTGAACATAACAAAACGTTCTCGTTCTAGTCCATCGGAACTTCTGCGTCCAAATCGTAAATCCATTAACTTGTCATAAGTACTCTCTAAATCATCAATAAAGCGATTATTTGCGGTTGCTTTATAATTACTCAAATCTTTTAATTGATCAAAAGAAAAAGCAACTTTTTTCTCACCCTTTTCTCTCATCCTGGAAACGATAGAAAAAAATAGATTCATCTCTACAGCAGAGAATTTTCTTAAAGGAATAGTATTTAATTCTGTATGGTATTTTACTAATTCATTGGTCAAAATATCACATCCTAACTATTTATATGTAATATCATAATATAGTCCATACAAATAATCCATATATAAACTCCATACAAACAGACAAAACTCCATACATAAACAGACAAAACTCCATACATAAACAGACAAAACTCCATACATAAACAGACAAAACTCCATGCAAACATCTCTGTATCCCTTGGGGCTCTAATGCTCAACTGGTGTCTAAAAGAGGTTTAAAAGAGGTTTAAAAAAGATTATAAAAAAGGTCGACTATTTTTCCCACCTAAAAACCCACTCTTTTTATTAAATTGATCTATGCGTAACATGAAAAAAAATAAAAAATGAGTGAGAGAAAACCACTCTCACATTCCACTCACGCAGTCGCTACACGCTCCTTTGCTAAAACCTAAAACATTTCTCTAAGGAAATAATTCAATAGTATTAAAATGCAAAAAAAGAACTGTTTAAGCTCATCTAGATAAAACTCTTAGTTTAATAAATAAAGCGTCTTTCAGACGGTCAGGGTAAACCCTAACAACCCTAAAGTAATTATCTAAAGATTATGCTATATTTATTAATGGCACTTAGCCCATTTTCTATTTGAAAGGGGGGCTAGACATATGTTAAAACAATTCATCTTGTTATTCATCACGACTGTTTTTACTACAGTAATTACAGTTATAACTACAAAGTTATTAAATCGTTGGTTTGACGATGAAGATGATGATTAAAGGCATGAGTGCCAACAAACCCACACGCTAGAACTTCGCACTAGCGACAAAAAAAGCCACTACCTCATCACAGGTAGTGGCTTTTGTGCTAGACATACTAGCAATTCATCTTGTTTTCGCACTCTTATTATATCATGATTTACAAAGATAAATCAAAAAGTTAACATAAATCAAATTACATCTAGTTATCCTTTCATTTTTAGGATATATAAATAAAATATTTATCCAATTATAATAGTTCTTGGAACAAATATACTTAATATTCTAATTATAGTTTTTTAAATAACCAACGTTATAAATCGTATTAGGCAAAAGCTAATAATGCCATACTTGAAACTTAATTTTAAATGATCGTTTTACTTTGTATTTTCTTCTAAGGGTAATTTTTTTAATAGCCAAGGCATGCTCAGTTCAATTTCTAATTGTACAATAGGTTCAGCTAGTGACCTGGGTGAAATGGATATGCTTTCAGTAAATCCAATTCCTATATTATTAAATTTAACAAAATTTGGAGTGGAAACTTCTTTACTATGCTCTATCCAAAATGGAGGTCCATTAATTATTTTTCCTGAAAAATGATAGAAGACACTATAATGGTGAAAGCCATCATCATCTTCAAATAAGTGCCAAACCTCAGCTTCTTTTTTAGGATTAATACCAAAAGACCTAAATAATATCTTAGTAGATAAGTCTAAGTAATCACATGCCAAACAATAGTTTTTACAATAATTACATTTACAGGCATTAGTAATATAAGCTCCTTTTGAATAAAATAATTTTGTCTTTTTATAATTGGAAGAAATAGAATAACCTGCTATATGAATGTTCATACATAATAAACTCACTTTCTACTAATTATTAAATATCACCTTTCCATTTCACTAAATCAATAAAAGAAAATTTTTTTACCACTAATCAACATAGCTTGTGATTAGTGTAAAATTTATTAATTATGCTGTGACATTTTTCCAGAATCATTACATAAGTTGTTTAATGAATTATGTATCGAACCTACACCTCAACATAAAAAAATGAACAATTGTAAAATCTCACTAAGTTAAAACACCTCATTCACTCACAAGTTAATTAAAATTACTCCTAAATTATATCAAGAGGAATTATAAATTCTTTGTAGATTTAATGAATGATTTTAGTTAATTTGCACGAAGTCGATTGGAAAAAACACGCGTACTGCACGTGGCGGGAATAGCTTTAGTGTTACTCTTATTGCAATTTGTAGTCTTTTTAAAGTTATCATAATGATAGGTCAGCAGTATTAATAATACTAGTTTTATTATAATAAAACTAGTATTATTAATACATTCAATGTATTGTTTATATATCAAAATAAAATAGAAAGGACGTTAGTTATTGTGCGATTTTTAAAATGGTTATTTTTTATTTTAGGCACATTAATTACATTAATTAATATTCCTAAATTTGTATCAATTATTTTTAGATTTTTTAATCCCCAAAATAATTTTGGAGAATTAATTGGAGAATTAGTTGGTTCTATAGCTATACCGTGTGTATTTTTCGTACTATTTTTTATATTACAGAATAATCAAAAGTAAAAAATATAATAAATGTGTACAAGTAATATACCTGTGATGCTAATTAACTTTGGCAAAATGTAAATGCAAAAATTAGTTATTTAATTGATTGCTTAACATAATCTCGCTTTAAAGAAGTTACACATCTACCAACACATCGAGACACCCACTTTGTGAATCTCAACTGGTCTACCTAAAAATGAAAAAAGAAGCCTTGAAAATAGGGCTTCTTTTTTTGTTGAATTTGTGAAAGGTGACGAAAGAAAATGGAGTCACCTGTTATTCTTTTTCTGTCTGGCGACAAGAACACTCAATGATATTGAGTGTCGTTTAACTATCCGATAATCGATTTGCCTGATCGGATGAAAAAAGAAAAGGGATTGATTCCTTTTCTTTTCCCCGTAGTCTAATCTAAAGACTATATTCTGTATGCAAACTAATAGCCTTATAGGATAGCAGCAAGTAGGTTATATTGTGTACACAATAGACTACTTGGCAGGGAAAAAGTCTTTTTCCCTTGCATCCTTTTAAAACATCCTAAGAACGAATAAATTAACTTAAAAAAAAGAGCCTCTAACAGTGAGTTCTTTTTTGAGTTAATCAAATCCTTTTTGAAGAGTATTTAATACCTCTTGTTTCCAATGATCTTCTTCAACTTGTTTTGTTTCTTTTTGTTTCTGTGCCAAAAAGTCTGCCTCATGAGTGCCAATTTTTAAGCCTAAAACTTTATCTTTAGCGACCCATTTTTCTTTTTGGGAAAGGTCACCATTGTGTTCAATGTTAAATAGCTTAATGCGTAAATCTTCTTGTTGTCCCTTAGAAAAATCATCCGCATTTTTTGCTTCAGCTTTAAAAGAAAATTGATAACCAATGACTGGCTTACCTCGTCCCTTTCCGTATTTCTTTTTGATGGTTAAACCTCTAAAAAGAGGTGTTAGTTCTTCTTTTATTGGTTTTAGGA
The DNA here is from genome assembly GCF_002026305.1 of Vagococcus martis. Classification (NCBI taxonomy): domain Bacteria; kingdom Bacillati; phylum Bacillota; class Bacilli; order Lactobacillales; family Enterococcaceae; genus Vagococcus; species Vagococcus martis. Next base: position 37,173 of record NZ_MVAB01000003.1, read on the forward strand.
CTGTTCTATCGATTTCTCCTAAATTTTTTTGATAACTTTTTGGGACATCTAATAATTCAAAAAAAGTCTTCTTTTGAGAAATAAGCATAGCCAGTAGTTCTAAATTGTTTTAGTAATCGAAACATAGTTTTAGAATAACTACTTTGTAAATCGGTAAATTGTCTTAAAGAGTATCTAACCCACTCATCTAAATTATTTAGTAACGGAATAGCTTTTTCGTGAATTTGAATTTCTGCATAAGGAGTATCTACTTTGCCATTTATTTTAAATTCATTGAACATAACAAAACGTTCTCGTTCTAGTCCATCGGAACTTCTGCGTCCAAATCGTAAATCCATTAACTTGTCATAAGTACTCTCTAAATCATCAATAAAGCGATTATTTGCGGTTGCTTTATAATTACTCAAATCTTTTAATTGATCAAAAGAAAAAGCAACTTTTTTCTCACCCTTTTCTCTCATCCTGGAAACGATAGAAAAAAATAGATTCATCTCTACAGCAGAGAATTTTCTTAAAGGAATAGTATTTAATTCTGTATGGTATTTTACTAATTCATTGGTCAAAATATCACATCCTAACTATTTATATGTAATATCATAATATAGTCCATACAAATAATCCATATATAAACTCCATACAAACAGACAAAACTCCATACATAAACAGACAAAACTCCATACATAAACAGACAAAACTCCATACATAAACAGACAAAACTCCATGCAAACATCTCTGTATCCCTTGGGGCTCTAATGCTCAACTGGTGTCTAAAAGAGGTTTAAAAGAGGTTTAAAAAAGATTATAAAAAAGGTCGACTATTTTTCCCACCTAAAAACCCACTCTTTTTATTAAATTGATCTATGCGTAACATGAAAAAAAAATAAAAAATGAGTGAGAGAAAACCACTCTCACATTCCACTCACGCAGTCGCTACACGCTCCTTTGCTAAAACCTAAAACATTTCTCTAAGGAAATAATTCAATAGTATTAAAATGCAAAAAAAGAACTGTTTAAGCTCATCTAGATAAAACTCTTAGTTTAATAAATAAAGCGTCTTTCAGACGGTCAGGGTAAACCCTAACAACCCTAAAGTAATTATCTAAAGATTATGCTATATTTATTAATGGCACTTAGCCCATTTTCTATTTGAAAGGGGGGCTAGACATATGTTAAAAACAATTCATCTTGTTATTCATCACGACTGTTTTTACTACAGTAATTACAGTTATAACTACAAAGTTATTAAATCGTTGGTTTGACGATGAAGATGATGATTAAAGGCATGAGTGCCAACAAACCCACACGCTAGAACTTCGCACTAGCGACAAAAAAAGCCACTACCTCATCACAGGTAGTGGCTTTTGTGCTAGACATACTAGCAATTCATCTTGTTTTCGCACTCTTATTATATCATGATTTACAAAGATAAATCAAAAAGTTAACATAAATCAAATTACATCTAGTTATCCTTTCATTTTTAGGATATATAAATAAAATATTTATCCAATTATAATAGTTCTTGGAACAAATATACTTAATATTCTAATTATAGTTTTTTAAATAACCAACGTTATAAATCGTATTAGGCAAAAGCTAATAATGCCATACTTGAAACTTAATTTTAAATGATCGTTTTACTTTGTATTTTCTTCTAAGGGTAATTTTTTTAATAGCCAAGGCATGCTCAGTTCAATTTCTAATTGTACAATAGGTTCAGCTAGTGACCTGGGTGAAATGGATATGCTTTCAGTAAATCCAATTCCTATATTATTAAATTTAACAAAATTTGGAGTGGAAACTTTCTTTACTATGCTCTATCCAAAATGGGAGGTCCATTAATTATTTTTCCTGAAAAATGATAGAAGACACTATAATGGTGAAAGCCATCATCATCTTCAAATAAGTGCCAACCTCAGCTTCTTTTTTAGGATTAATACCAAAAGACCTAAATAATATCTTAGTAGATAAGTCTAAGTAATCACATGCCAAACAATAGTTTTTACAATAATTACATTTACAGGCATTAGTAATATAAGCTCCTTTTGAATAAAATAATTTTGTCTTTTTATAATTTGGAAGAAATAGAATAACCTGCTATATGAATGTTCCATACATAATAAACTCACTTTCTACTAATTATTAAATATCACCTTTCCATTTCACTAAATCAATAAAAAGAAAATTTTTTACCACTAATCAACATAGCTTGTGATTAGTGTAAAATTTATTAATTATGCTGTGACATTTTTCCAGAATCATTACATAATTGTTTAATGAATTATGTATCGAACCTACACCTCAACATAAAAAAATGAACAATTGTAAAATCTCACTAAGTTTAAAACACCTCATTCACTCACAAGTTAATTTAAAATTACTCCTAAATTATATCAAGAGGAATTATAAAATTCTTTGTAGATTTAATGAATGATTTTAGTTAATTTGCACGAAGTCGATTGGAAAAAACACGCGTACTGCACGTGGCGGGAATAGCTTTAGTGTTACTCTTATTGCAATTTGTAGTCTTTTTAAAGTTATCATAATGATAGGTCAGCAGTATTTAATAATACTAGTTTTTTTATTTAATAAAACTAAGTATTATTAATACATTCAATGTATTGTTTATATATCAAAATAAAATAGAAAGGACGTTAGTTATTGTTGCGATTTTTTAAATGGTTATTTTTTATTTTAGGCACATTAATTACATTAATTAATATTCCTAAATTTGTATCAATTATTTTTAGATTTTTTAATCCCCAAAATAATTTTGGAGAATTAATTGGAGAATTAGTTGGTTCTATAGCTATACCGTGTGTATTTTTCGTACTATTTTTTTATATTACAGAATAATCAAAAAAGTAAAAAAAATATAATAAATGTGTACAAGTAATATACCTGTGATGCTAATTAACTTTGGCAAAATGTAAATGCAAAAAATTAGTTATTTAATTGATTGCTTAACATAATCTCGCTTTAAAGAAGTTACACATCTACCAACACATCGAGACACCCACTTTGTGAATCTCAACTGGTCTACCTAAAAATGAAAAAAGAAGCCTTGAAAATAGGGCTTCTTTTTTTTGTTGAATTTGTGAAAGGTGACGAAAGAAAATGGAGTCACCTGTTATTCTTTTTCTGTCTGGCGACAAGAACACTCAATGATATTGAGTGTCGTTTAACTATCCGATAATCGATTTGCCTGATCGGATGAAAAAAGGAAAAGGGATTGATTCCTTTTCTTTTTCCCCGTAGTCTAATCTAAAGACTATATTCTGTATGCAAACTAATAGCCTTATAGGATAGCAGCAAGTAGGTTATATTGTGTACACAATAGACTACTTGGCAGGGAAAAAGTCTTTTTCCCTTGCATCCCTTTTTAAAACATCCTAAGAACGAATAAATTAACTTAAAAAAAAGAGCCTCTAACAGTGAGTTCTTTTTTGAGTTAATCAAATCCTTTTTGAAGAGTATTTAATACCTCTTGTTTCCAATGATCTTCTTCAACTTGTTTTGTTTCTTTTGTTTCTGTGCCAAAAAGTCTGCCTCATGAGTGCCAATTTTTAAGCCTAAAACTTTATCTTTAGCGACCCATTTTTCTTTTTGGGAAAGGTCACCATTGTGTTCAATGTTAAATAGCTTAATGCGTAAATCTTCTTGTTGTCCCTTAGAAAAATCCCGCATTTTTTGCTTCAGCTTTAAAAGAAAATTGATAACCAATGACTGGCTTACCTCGTCCCTTTCCGTATTTCTTTTTGATGGTTAAACCTCTAAAAAGAGGTGTTAGTTCTTCTTTTATTGGTTTTAGGACTGTTCTATCGATTTCTCCTAAATTTTTTTGATAACTTTTTGGGACATCTAATAATTCAAAAAAGTCTTCTTTTGAGAAATAAGCATAGCCAGTAGTTCTAAATTGTTTTAGTAATCGAAACATAGTTTTAGAATAACTACTTTGTAAATCGGTAAATTGTCTTAAAGAGTATCTAACCCACTCATCTAAATTATTTAGTAACGGAATAGCTTTTTCGAATTTGAATTTCTGCATAAGGAGTATCTACTTTGCCATTTATTTTAAATTCATTGAATAAACAAAACGTCTCGTTCTAGTCCATCGGAACTTCTGCGTCCAAATCGTAAATCCATTAACTTGTCATAAGTACTCTCTAAATCATCAATAAAGCGATTATTTGCGGTTGCTTTTAATAATTACTCAAATCTTTTAATTGATCAAAAGAAAAAGCAACTTTTTTCTCACCCTTTTCTCTCATCCTGGAAACGATAGAAAAAAATAGATTCATCTCTACAGCAGAGAATTTTCTTAAAGGAATAGTATTTAATTCTGTATGGTATTTTACTAATTCATTGGTCAAAATATCACATCCTAACTATTTATATGTAATATCATAATATAGTCCATACAAATAATCCATATATAAACTCCATACAAACAGACAAAAACTCCATACATAAACAGACAAAACTCCATACATAAACAGACAAAACTCCATACATAAACAGACAAAACTCCATGCAAACATCTCTGTATCCCTTGGGGCTCTAATGCTCAACTGGTGTCTAAAAGAGGTTTAAAAGAGGTTTAAAAAAGATTATAAAAAAGGTCGACTATTTTTCCCACCTAAAAACCCACTCTTTTTATTAAATTGATCTATGCGTAACATGAAAAAAAATAAAAAATGAGTGAGAGAAAACCACTCTCACATTCCACTCACGCAGTCGCTACACGCTCCTTTGCTAAAACCTAAAACATTTCTCTAAGGAAATAATTCAATAGTATTAAAATGCAAAAAAAGAACTGTTTAAGCTCATCTAGATAAAACTCTTAGTTTAATAAATAAAGCGTCTTTCAGACGGTCAGGGTAAACCCTAACAACCCTAAAGTAATTATCTAAAGATTATGCTATATTTATTAATGGCACTTAGCCCATTTTCTATTTGAAAGGGGGGCTAGACATATGTTAAAACAATTCATCTTGTTATTCATCACGACTGTTTTTACTACAGTAATTACAGTTATAACTACAAAGTTATTAAATCGTTGGTTTGACGATGAAGATGATGATTAAAGGCATGAGTGCCACAAACCCACACGCTAGAACTTCGCACTAGCGACAAAAAAGCCACTACCTCATCACAGGTAGTGGCTTTTGTGCTAGACATACTAGCAATTCATCTTGTTTTCGCACTCTTATTATATCATGATTTACAAAGATAAATCAAAAACATAACATTTTACATCTAGTTATCCTTTCATTTTTAGGATATATATAAATAAAATATTTATCCAATTATAATAGTTCTTGGAACAAATATACTTAATATTCTAATTATATAGTTTTTTAAATAACCAACGTTATAAATCGTATTAGGCAAAAGCTAATAATGCCATACTTGAAACTTAATTTTAAATGATCGTTTTACTTTGTATTTTCTTCTAAGGGTAATTTTTTTAATAGCCAAGGCATGCTCAGTTCAATTTCTAATTGTACAATAGGTTCAGCTAGTGACCTGGGTGAAATGGATATGCTTTCAGTAAATCCAATTCCTATATTATTAAATTTAACAAAATTTGGAGTGGAAACTTCTTTACTATGCTCTATCCAAAATGGAGGTCCATTAATTATTTTTCCTGAAAAATGATAGAAGACACTATAATGGTGAAAGCCATCATCATCTTCAAATAAGTGCCAAACCTCAGCTTCTTTTTTAGGATTAATACCAAAAGACCTAAATAATATCTTAGTAGATAAGTCTAAGTAATCACATGCCAAACAATAGTTTTTACAATAATTACATTTACAGGCATTAGTAATATAAGCTCCTTTTGAATAAAATAATTTTGTCTTTTTATAATTGGAAGAAATAGAATAACCTGCTATATGAATGTTCATACATAATAAACTCACTTTCTACTAATTATTAAATATCACCTTTCCATTTCACTAAATCAATAAAAGAAAATTTTTTACCACTAATCAACATAGCTTGTGATTAGTGTAAAATTTATTATTATTATGCTGTGACATTTTTCCAGAATCATTACATAAGTTGTTTAATGAATTATGTATCGAACCTACACCTCAACATAAAAAAATGAACAATTGTAAAATCTCACTAAGTTAAAACACCTCATTCACTCACAAGTTAATTAAAATTACTCCTAAATTATATCAAGAGGAATTATAAATTCTTTGTAGATTTAATGAATGATTTTAGTTAATTTGCACGAAGTCGATTGGAAAAAACACGCGTACTGCACGTGGCGGGAATAGCTTTAGTGTTACTCTTATTGCAATTTGTAGTCTTTTTAAAGTTATCATAATGATAGGTCAGCAGTATTAATAATACTAGTTTTATTATAATAAAACTAGTATTATTAATACATTCAATGTATTGTTTATATATCAAAATAAAATAGAAAGGACGTTAGTTATTGTGCGATTTTTAAAATGGTTATTTTTTATTTTAGGCACATTAATTACATTAATTAATATTCCTAAATTTGTATCAATTATTTTTAGATTTTTTAATCCCCAAAATAATTTTGGAGAATTAATTGGAGAATTAGTTGGTTCTATAGCTATACCGTGTGTATTTTTCGTACTATTTTTTATATTACAGAATAATCAAAAGTAAAAAATATAATAAATGTGTACAAGTAATATACCTGTGATGCTAATTAACTTTGGCAAAATGTAAATGCAAAAATTAGTTATTTAATTGATTGCTTAACATAATCTCGCTTTAAAGAAGTTACACATCTACCAACACATCGAGACACCCACTTTGTGAATCTCAACTGGTCTACCTAAAAATGAAAAAAGAAGCCTTGAAAATAGGGCTTCTTTTTTTGTTGAATTTGTGAAAGGTGACGAAAGAAAATGGAGTCACCTGTTATTCTTTTTCTGTCTGGCGACAAGAACACTCAATGATATTGAGTGTCGTTTAACTATCCGATAATCGATTTGCCTGATCGGATGAAAAAAGAAAAGGGATTGATTCCTTTTTCTTTCCCCGTAGTCTAATCTAAAGACTATATTCTGTATGCAAACTAATAGCCTTATAGGATAGCAGCAAGTAGGTTATATTGTGTACACAATAGACTACTTGGCAGGGAAAAAGTCTTTTTCCCTTGCATCCCTTTTAAAACATCCTAAGAACGAATAAATTAACTTAAAAAAAGAGCCTCTAACAGTGAGTTCTTTTTTGAGTTAATCAAATCCTTTTTGAAGAGTATTTAATACCTAACCTTTGTTTCCCCTAACACTTTTTTTTCTTGCCTCTTTTTGGTTCTTCGGCCAAAGAAAGACCGGTTGTCACCATTGTGTTCAATGTTAAATAGCTTAATGCGTAAATCTTCTTGTTGTCCCTTAGAAAAATCATCCGCATTTTTTGCTTCAGCTTTAAAAGAAAATTGATAACCAATGACTGGCTTACCTCGTCCCTTTCCGTATTTCTTTTTGATGGTTAAACCTCTAAAAAGAGGTGTTAGTTCTTCTTTTATTGGTTTTAGGACTGTTCTATCGATTTCTCCTAAATTTTTTGATAACTTTTTGGGACATCTAATAATTCAAAAAAGTCTTCTTTTGAGAAATAAGCATAGCCAGTAGTTCTAAATTGTTTTAGTAATCGAAACATAGTTTTAGAATAACTACTTTGTAAATCGGTAAATTGTCTTAAAGAGTATCTAACCCACTCATCTAAATTATTTAGTAACGGAATAGCTTTTTCGTGAATTTGAATTTCTGCATAAGGAGTATCTACTTTGCCATTTATTTTAAATTCATTGAACATAACAAAACGTTCTCGTTCTAGTCCATCGGAACTTCTGCGTCCAAATCGTAAATCCATTAACTTGTCATAAGTACTCTCTAAATCATCAATAAAGCGATTATTTGCGGTTGCTTTATAATTACTCAAATCTTTTAATTGATCAAAAGAAAAAGCAACTTTTTTCTCACCCTTTTCTCTCATCCTGGAAACGATAGAAAAAAATAGATTCATCTCTACAGCAGAGAATTTTCTTAAAGGAATAGTATTTAATTCTGTATGGTATTTTACTAATTCATTGGTCAAAATATCACATCCTAACTATTTATATGTAATATCATAATATAGTCCATACAAATAATCCATATATAAACTCCATACAAACAGACAAAACTCCATACATAAACAGACAAACTCCATACATAAACAGACAAAACTCCATACATAAACAGACAAAACTCCATGCAAACATCTCTGTATCCCTTGGGGCTCTAATGCTCAACTGGTGTCTAAAAGAGGTTTAAAAGAGGTTTAAAAAAGATTATAAAAAAGGTCGACTATTTTTCCCACCTAAAAACCCACTCTTTTTATTAAATTGATCTATGCGTAACATGAAAAAAAATAAAAAATGAGTGAGAGAAAACCACTCTCACATTCCACTCACGCAGTCGCTACACGCTCCTTTGCTAAAACCTAAAACATTTCTCTAAGGAAATAATTCAATAGTATTAAAATGCAAAAAAAGAACTGTTTAAGCTCATCTAGATAAAACTCTTAGTTTAATAAATAAAGCGTCTTTCAGACGGTCAGGGTAAACCCTAACAACCCTAAAGTAATTATCTAAAGATTATGCTATATTTATTAATGGCACTTAGCCCATTTTCTATTTGAAAGGGGGGCTAGACATATGTTAAAACAATTCATCTTGTTATTCATCACGACTGTTTTTACTACAGTAATTACAGTTATAACTACAAAGTTATTAAATCGTTGGTTTGACGATGAAGATGATGATTAAAGGCATGAGTGCCAACAAACCCACACGCTAGAACTTCGCACTAGCGACAAAAAAAGCCACTACCTCATCACAGGTAGTGGCTTTTGTGCTAGACATACTAGCAATTCATCTTGTTTTCGCACTCTTATTATATCATGATTTACAAAGATAAATCAAAAAGTTAACATAAATCAAATTACATCTAGTTATCCTTTCATTTTTAGGATATATAAAAAAATATTTATCCAATTATAATAGTTCTTGGAACAAATATACTTAATATTCTAATTATAGTTTTTTAAATAACAACGTTATAAATCGTATTAGGCAAAGCTAATAATGCCATACTTGAAACTTAATTTTAAATGATCGTTTTACTTTGTATTTTCTTCTAAGGGTAATTTTTTTAATAGCCAAGGCATGCTCAGTTCAATTTCTAATTGTACAATAGGTTCAGCTAGTGACCTGGGTGAAATGGATATGCTTTCAGTAAATCCAATTCCTATATTATTAAATTTAACAAAATTTGGAGTGGAAACTTCTTTACTATGCTCTATCCAAAATGGAGGTCCATTAATTATTTTTCCTGAAAAATGATAGAAGACACTATAATGGTGAAAGCCATCATCATCTTCAAATAAGTGCCAAACCTCAGCTTCTTTTTTAGGATTAATACCAAAATAAATAATATCTTAGTAGATAAGTCTAAGTAATCACATGCCAAACAATAGTTTTTACAATAATTACATTTACAGGCATTAGTAATATAAGCTCCTTTTGAATAAAATAATTTTGTCTTTTTATAATTGGAAGAAATAGAATAACCTGCTATATGAATGTTCAT